>JASHSD010000583.1 GCA_030036985.1 Bryobacteraceae bacterium | reverse complement strand
AGCCCGGCAGATCTCCCGAGTTTCGGATTCTTCCGGAAGCCGAGGCAGCGCCATGGCTGCGGCGCGTGAAGACCGCTCAGGAGTCTGTCGTTCCGGAGCCAGATCTTATATATAGTGCCGGAGGATCCCACACCGTTTCGTTTCGGTCCCGCGGACGCGTTTACCGTTGCGCGCGGCTCTATTATCGACAACCAGGGCAAAGAATATCCTCTGCCTCAATCTACATACGACGATTTCGCCAGAGCCCGCCCCCGGCGCGTAACGGACAATTACATTCGCACGAACACCACTATCGCGGAAACCATTGGTCCGGTGCAGTCCGAGGGCGACAAGCTTTGGTTCGGCAAGAGCTTCTACGACGGCGAAGGAAACTCCGGAGTGGGCGGTTTCGGTTACTTCGACACCTCTGAACGGCAGTATCATCTGTTCGTTCCTCCGGAACTCGCCGATTACTCCGTTTCGGCAATTCGGGTCGAACCCGATGCGGTGTGGCTCGGCATCTTTCAGTCAGGTGAATATGGCGGCGCACCGGCGGGAGTGCTTCGGTACGACCGCAAAACTCAGGTGGTGCACAAGTATGAACTGCGGGACGCCGTGTATGGTGTCGCCATATCCGGAAAGCGCGCGCTGATGCCCACCAGTTCGGGAATCGCCGTTATCAACGGAGATCAAGTCACTCGCTACCTGGTCGACCGTGCCATCGACGGACGCCTGCGCGTGGTGGAAGCGACTCGTTGAGGAGAGACTGTTGACATGCGCCTGCTGGTTGCGGCCGCGTTGGTCTTGATGCCGTGGACGCGGCTATTGGCGTGCTCATGCGTCGGCGGCTCGACGCCGTGCGGCGCGGCTGGAAGTTCGGCGGCTGCCTTTACCGGCACCGTGGCGGATATTGCCGATCCTCCGCCGACGATTGTTACTCCGGCTGCACCGACGCCGCAGACTCGCCGATCACCGGCGGGCCGGCTTGCGGGAAGCCCGGCGGCGCCGCTACGACCGTTGCGCACTGTTCGAATCCGAATCGGTGAGGTCCTCAGCGGAGTAGAACCAAGTCAGAAGGAGATTGAGATTCTTACAGGCGTTGGTGGCGGAGACTGTGGATATCCGTTTCGGACTGGCGCAGACTATGTCGTCTATGCGTACAAAAACTCAGATGGCAATCTTGAAACAGGGATCTGTTCCCGTACGCGACCGCTGGCGCAAGCAGCCAGCGACGTGGCTTATTTTCACTCGATGACAGGTGCCTCCTCAACGGGCACGCTAAGGGTCCAGACGGGTTTTCCTGCTCGGCCCGGTTTGCGGGGCGTCGGAATCATCGCTGAGCAAGCCGGCTCGCGTTATCGATCCCTGACAAATGATGCCGGCGAGGCCGTGTTCGCAGACTTGCCTGCGGGAAATTACAGGATTCATGCCGAATCGGATGGCGATTTGCCGGACGAACCGGGAGTTCAGTTAGGTCCGAAAGGCTGTGCCACGTTGACCCTGTTCCGGACGCTGCGGCTGATTGGCCGCGTGACAACACAGAACGGTGAACCCGCAGTCCGAATCCAGGTGCAATTTCGGTCGGTGCAGGATTCACAGTCTGGCGGTGTGATGACCGACCAAGCGGGACGATACGAGATCCACATCGTCAGGCCGGGACAGTATTATTTGGGCGTAAGTCTGAAATCGCACTCCGAGCCGGGACACCCCTTATCGCCGATGGTTTTATCCGGGAACCGATGATCCCGCGCACGCCACCGCAATTAATTTTTCCGGAAAGCCGGAAACCCGTACCTACGACTTCATGCTGCCGGACCAACAGTCACGCCGAGTAATTGAGGGCGTTGTCGTCACGCGCGATGGACAGGCGAGGCCCAGAGCGGTGGTGACCGTACTTGACGAATCGCAGAATGTCGTCGCGCAGGCATTCGCCGACGTGAAGGGGTTCTTCTCGCTGGAAGTATTTACTGAAACATCTTACCGGCTTCACGCGGTTTGGCCAGGGAACACGCCTGGCGACGCCGCCTCCGCCCGGCCAATCGACATCGCACCGGGCAGTGATGAACTGAAACTTCGCCTGGAACTGACACAGCCCGGGAACTCATTTGTCGAACGTCTTCAGAAAGGTGCGTCGACCAGGGAATGAACCCACTACGAGACTCCAGGAGGCTTATTTTCGTTCTGTGTTGTTGCTTTGGTGCTCATGCGCAGAACCCGGAACTTGGACGCGTGGAGCGCTGCGGCGGTGAGGCGACTCTTATTGTCGATGGCCCCCGACCGGTTGATTCCGCCGCGAGCACTCTGGCTAAGGAGTTCGGAATCCGCATAAACGTAGAAGATCCCGCATATATTTTCCGTGATGATGTCAAAGACGTGACGGCAAGTGTTTCGCGCGACGCCCGCCCTGCCCGGCCGGTCCTGATTCCCAAAGGCGGCAATCTGGAGGTTCACTTTACTGTTGGTTCTGACGGAATGCCCGCGGATATTCAGGGGCTCTTGCGAAGCCTGGTGGATGCCGCCAACGCTCACTTTCCTTTTCAATATCGCCTCGATGTGGATGGAAACTGGTTTACGATTGTTCCGACGCACACACGAGATCAACTCGGGAGCAGCGTTGCCACGGTGCCGCTGCTGGACCGCCGTGTGACGATTCCGCCTGGTACAAGGCCCGTCATGGAGAGCGCCAGCTTAATGGCTGACGCGCTGTCGGCGCAAACCGGGCTGCGAGTGAGTTGCTGTCAAGCGGCTATAGCTGGTATCCCCTGGGGGCTGGCTGCAGTTTTCTTCGAGGCGAAGGACGAGCCGGCCCGGAGTGTCCTGAAGCGCTTGTTCACAGCGGCAGCAATCAACCAGCCCGATCGGGACTATTGGCTCCAACGTTGTGATCCACTGCCGTCGACGTGGTGCTTCATCAATCTGGCCCACATCTCCCGAGAGACCATCGCTCCAGTTCGACGCGTCTCGCCGCCGCCAGCGAGAAGTCAGGCTTCTCCTTTCTTTATCCGCACGCCGCCGGAATGATCAAATTCCATCGAAATCGCCGGGGAGCCGCAGGAGCAGTTCAGTCCGATTAGACTGCAATTATGCCGGATGAACTCCTGACGCCTGCTCGAGAACAGGCCGAGAAATCCGAACCAGGTGTTCGCGTTGCTGCTTTGCTGCGGATTGCCCGTGTCGAGAGTGCAGTCGATCGCGAGCAGGCACGGAAGACGTTCGAGCAGGCGCTGACGGAAACGAGGCAGATTGCCGGGGCAGACGGCGATTTCCTTCTCAAACATGCTCGCCTGATCGCGGCTGCAGTAGCACCCGACCTTGTGCCGGATATTCCGGCTCTCGATCATCTGCCTCGCCACGTGTCTTCGGAGACGGTTGGCAGAATCATGCTTGACCACCAACACCAAGGCTTTGCGTTTGATTACGTTGTCCGCTATGACGAGCCTTCCTCGTTTCCGTTTGGCGTTGCAGCCGCATTTATACGCTCCCTCGACAATGACGGAAACCGTCTGGCTGTGCTCCGTTCTACGATCGTGGCCTGGCGGACAGCGCGTGAGGCGCGCCATTTCCATTCGTTCCAGTTCATCTCCATATTCCAATCGCAATGGAAGCTGCTGCCCCTTGAAGAGGCTGCTGCAGTGGCACGCGAAATTGTCCGCGTGGCACTGGAGCGACCCGATCAGCCGGTAAATGCGAACTATGACCCGGAGGGAACTGCTCGGATCACATCCGGGCGGGCACATACGCTCTTTCAGATTTTTCACATCGTTCGGGAGCTAAAACAAAACGACATGAATAATTGCGAATGTTTCAGGGAAGTGGTTTCATGAGTCATGAAGCCGCTGACGATAACGGACGCCTCAA
>JASHSD010000582.1 GCA_030036985.1 Bryobacteraceae bacterium | reverse complement strand
CTGCACACGATCATCTACGAAGTGGTGGATGAGATGAAGAAGGCGATGGCGGGATTGCTGGCGCCGGTCTTCAAGGAAGTGTACCGGGGCAAGGCGGAGATCCGCGAGATCTTCCGCGTTTCGAAGATCGGCACGGTGGCCGGCTGCATCGTGTCCGACGGCCAGATCACGCGCGATTCGCAGGTGCGCGTGCTGCGCGACAATATCGTGATTCACACCGGCAAGATCGGTTCGCTGCGGCGGTTCAAGGATGATGTCAGCGATGTGCGCGCGGGCATGGAGTGCGGCATAACGCTGGATAACTTCAGCGACATCCACCAGGGCGACATCATCGAGGCGTTCGTGATGCAGAGGGTGGCGAACGAAGCGGCGTAATGGCCGCTATCGGAGTCGTGACCCTCGAACTGCGCATCGAGCACGCGCATTCTCTTAAAGAAAAACGGCATGTCGTCAAGAGCCTGAAGGAGCGGCTGCGGGGCAAGTTCAACGTCTCGGTCGCGGAGATCGACGACATGGATCTCCACAACAGCGCGGTGCTGGCCGTGGCGACCGTTTCCTCCAGCCGTCAGTTTGCGGAGAAGGTGCTTCAGGCGGTGGAACGCGAGGCGGCGGAACTGGTGGGGCCGATGCTGGTGCGGGTGGAGACGGAATGGTGGTAGCGGATCGATTGCGACTTTCGAATCGTCTATGCCGCGAAATAGCGCTCCCAGAAATCTGAATCGTCAAAAGAGCGCCACTCAGAAGACTTTCGAATCGGCAGCCGGCCGAGCGCCTCACGGAACTCATCCAGCGATTGGCATTCGACAAACAGCAAGATAGTGTGCTGAGTCGCGTCTGCCTGTCGCATGCGTTCGTGAACTGCGTAGATCGGCGCCGTGTCAGTCACTCCGGGAATGAATGGAGCGAATAGTTTCCTGTAGCCGCGGATAGCGTTCATCGCATCCGGGATCAGGCCGGGTTCGATTGTGACGATCAGCGAGGTCTCGCCATGCGGCTGCTGTAAGGCGAGCGCATCGAGGATCGCGTTGATGGAGTTTTTCGGGATCAATATATTTTCCTTTTCTGTGTGATTGGCGGGCGGTTCCGAATTGCAGGACGCGCTTCCCATTCGCAATTCGTATTCTGAAGGTTGTTTTATGCTCGGAAGGAATTATGCCTTGACGGCAACCGAGACCGTGAGATGCTCAGAACTACTGCATCTTACTCGTATTGAGCATATCTGGTGGGCGACAAGAATGTCAATCGGAAAGCCGAACAGGTGCTTCAACATGGGCCGGTGATACAGATGGCATGGTCCACGGCACACGCTGAGGGCGTTGCCGCGAGATACTATCGGTCGAGGAAGATCAGAACGCCCTCGGAGTCAGCCAGCGCGGCGATACGGATCGCATTACGCCGGAGCACGTCGGCCGCAACATCAGTTGGATAGTCGCAAGAACGGAGAATGACGACGTTGGCCTTCGGGATCTGCCTATGCAGACCTTCGAAGTCACTGTCTGTCGAGATCAGGACGAAGCCGTTTGCCAAGGCGTAATCCAGAATCCTGCGATCGCCGGCACGCGCAAGCCCGTTCAACAGCGCGCTTTCGGATTCGGGGAACAGGTCGCGCAGCAACAAAACCAGCTTCGGCGAAAGACTTTCGTCGAAGAGGAGCTTCATCCCCGCCGGACTTTGGCTCCTGCCGCCAATTCGGCGGCATAGGCATAAATGGCAAGAAAATCGTCCGGCTCAAGCTGCGGATAATCGGCCAGGATTTGCTCCTGGGAAGCCCCGCCCGACAACCACTCCAGTACCTCCTGCACGGTGATCCGGTGACCGCGAATACAGGGCTTCCCGAACCGCACATCAGAATCGACGGTGATTCGTTCAAGGAGCGAATCGTGGGCAACCGCCATAAATGCCCCCTTCAGCCGTAGTATACCGGGCCAATGGGTTCACGGGGGACAGCCGGCAGGTTGCCAACCCAAGATACAATTCCAGGCGGTATCCTGGAAGTGGGATGGAAGAGCACCGCACCCGCCGGGTTTCCGAAGCGGTCAAGGAAGAACTGGCCGAGCTGATCGGGTTCGAAATGGACGATCCCCGGCTGGACTCCGTAAGCGTCACCAGCGTCGAGGTTTCACCCGATATGCGCATCGCTCACGTCAAAGTCGCCATCGAAGCGGGTCAGGAACGGAAGGCATTGGCCGCTCTGGAGCATGCTAAAGGTTTCCTTAAGCATGAATTAGCTTCACGCCTGAATCTGCGCCGGATACCCGATCTGCATTTTTCCGCCGATGCCCATGCCGACGCCGACAGCCGGATCGAGTTCCTCCTTCGGCGCGCCCGCCGCACCCGCGCGCGGGACGCCTAGCAGCCTGTGAAAAAACCGCTCCCTTGCGGCCGCGGCTCGGTAA
This sequence comes from Bryobacteraceae bacterium, assembly GCA_030036985.1. Taxonomy (GTDB): domain Bacteria; phylum Acidobacteriota; class Terriglobia; order Bryobacterales; family Bryobacteraceae; genus BOG-234. The sequence continues at coordinate 2,306 of JASHSD010000582.1, read as the reverse complement.
CGCGTTGTTTTTGCGCAGCCGGGCGTATGACGCCCAGTACGACCGGAACGACGACAAATGTAGACGAGCGAAAAAACTCCCACAAATCAAACATTTTGTGATACTTTTGTCTTTGTGACCGGGGAATCTCTCCCCGGTGTTTTATTGTGTCCTATTGTGGAATATGAATCGAGATAAGGCGGTTTCATGATGCGTGTGGCTCCAATGACCAGTCGTTTCCTCGATGCCTGCCGGCGCCGGCCCACCGATGTCCGTCCCGTCTGGTTCATGCGGCAGGCCGGCCGTTACATGAAATCGTACCGGGACATTCGGGCGCGTCATTCGCTGCTCGAAATCTGCAAGCGGCCCGACTTGGCCGCCGCAGTCACCCTACAGCCGGTCGAGGCGCTCGACGTGGACGCCGCCATCATCTTTGCCGATCTCCTGCTCCCCGTTGAGCCGATGGGCCTGAAGCTGGCCTATTCGGTCAAGGAGGGTCCGGGGATCGAGAATCCCGTGCTCTCGAGCGAAGATGTGGATGCGCTCTCCACCTCGAATACCGACGACCTCGGCTACGTCGGCGAGGCTATCCAGCAGACCGTCCGGGCGCTCGCGGGCCGCGTTCCGGTCATCGGCTTCTGCGCGGCCCCGTTTACCCTCGCCAGCTACATGATCGAAGGCGGAGCTTCCCGGAATTTCATCCGCACGAAGCGCATGATGTATTCCGACGAAACGCTCTGGCGCCGGCTGATGGGCAAGATCGTCGATGTGCTCGCGCCATTCGCCATCATGCAGGTGGCTTCGGGCGCGCGCGCCATTCAGGTCTTCGACAGCTGGGTGGGCGCGCTCGCGGGCGACGATTATGTCCGCTTCGCCCAGCCCTATTCGCGGGCGCTGATCGAGCGCATCAAATCGAGCGGCGTCCCGGTGATTCACTTCGGCACCGGCGCTTCGGGCTATTTCCGCGAGCTGCACGCAGCCGGCGGGGACGTGATGGGCTGCGATTGGCGCATCAATATCGATCAGGCCTGGATGGACATCTCCTACCGTTCCGCGATTCAGGGCAACCTCGATCCGGTCGCCTTGTTCGCGCCGCTGCCGGAGCTGCGCAACAAGGTTCACGATCTGCTTCGCCGCACGGGCACGCGCCCCGGCCATATCTTCAATCTGGGGCACGGCATCCTGCCCGAAACGCCGGTGGAGCACGTGAAGGCCGTGGTCCAGATGGTGCGCGAGTTCCGTCCGTAGCCACGTGAAGATCGGGGTCGTCGGAGGGGGAATCTCGGGCCTCGCGTGTGCTCACTACCTGGGGCGGGTCGGGATCGAAGCCGTGGTGTTCGACGCCACGCCGGGCGGCCTGATCGGCACCACCACCGTCGAGGGCTGCATTCTCGAAACCGGTCCCGAGAGCTGGCTGGGATCGAAGCCATGGGCGGAACAGCTCATCCGCGATCTGGGAATGGGCGACCAGATCGTCGGCTCGAACGATGCGCGGCGGCGCACCTACGTCATCCGCGGCGGTCGTTTCATTCCCCTGCCCGAGGGGCTGCAGATGGTGGTCCCGACCCGGCTGATGCCCGTGATCGCCACCGAGCTGTTCGGCTGGCGCACGAAATGGCGCATGGCGACCGAGGTTTTTCATAACCCGAAGGTCTGGCCGGACCGCTCCGTCTCCGAGTTCGTCACGGATCATTTCGGCGATGAGGCTGTCGACTATCTCGCCGAGCCGCTGCTGGCCGGCGTTTATGGCGGATCGCCGGATGCGTTGAGCGCCGTCAGCGTGCTGCCGAAATTTGTCGAATACGAGCAACGGTTCGGCAGCGTGGTGGTCGGCGCACTGCGCGAGAAGAAGCGCGCCGCGGGCGAGCCGGTTTTCAAATCGCTGCGCAATGGGATGGGAACTCTGATCGACGCGCTGCGCGAACGCACCACGATCATCACCGCGCGCGTGGAGTCGATTCAGCCGGTGGAGAACGGCTGGACGATTTACGCCGAAGGCGAATGGCGTGCGTTCGATCAGCTTGTGCTTTGCTGCGGCACCAATCGCGTGGCTCCGCTGGTCGGGCCGATCGACGCCCGCGCGGGAGAACTGCTGGCGTCGATCCCTTACACCGGCAGCGCCATCTGGACCTTCGGTTATCGCACCGAGGATATTCCGCATCCGCTCGACGCATTCGGTTTCCTGGTACCCAGACCGGATCGGAACGCGATCATGGCCTGCACCTGGGTGGCGACGAAATGGCTGGGGCGCGTGCCCGAAGGCAAGTCCGTGCTGCGCTGCTTCTCGACAGATCCGAATGCGACTTCCGATGAGATGCAGGCGGATC
>JASHSD010000581.1 GCA_030036985.1 Bryobacteraceae bacterium | reverse complement strand
ATTTCCCGGCATGCGAATCAGGACCCGCCATACCCACGGAACCGGCTGCACCTATTCGGCTGCGATTACGGCCTTCCTCGCGCGCGGTCTTGTCCTTCCCGAGGCGATCGGGTCGGCCAGGCGGTTCATCGAGGAAGCCATCCGCACCAATCCCGGATTGGGCGCCGGCTCCGGCCCGGTGAATCATTGGGCCGATCCCGAAGGCCGTTCGCTATAATCTCTTTTTCCTCGCCATGACGAAAGTTCAGAAGCACTTCCGCCTGCAACGGCCTCTCGACGACGCTCTGATGGAGCAGATCGCGGACGCCAATTCAATCTACGGCATCGAGCGCATCCGGATCGCGCCGTCGCGCGAGGAACTCATGGTGGAGTTCGACGCCAGCCGCCTGCGCACCACCGAGGTGGAAACCGCCCTGCAGCGCGCCGGAATTCCGGTGATCGAAGTGTTTTCGGCGGCATAAACCCTCCCGGCTTGCCTTCGCTCCTTCGACGACAATAGAAACAGTGGTCCGCGCGGAACTTTTCCGGCCTGCGGGAGCAATGGAGTGTGAGCGCCTTGATACCACGGAGCGACGAGGAACTCTACCGGCTGATGAAGAAAGGCAACCAGGATGCGTTCGCGCAGTTGTACGCGCGGCGGGTGCCGGCGCTGCGCCGCTACGCCCTGCATACGTCCGGAAGCCCGGCCATCGCCGAAGAGGTCGCGCACGAAGTGTTTTTGCAGTTAATGAGCCCGAATTCCCGCTACGACGAAGCGAAGGGATCGCTCGAGAGCTTCCTTTACGGAATCGCGCGGAATCTGGTGCGGGTGGTGCGCAGACAGGGACCGGTCGAGGAGGCTGTCGACCGCGCTTTCGAGCACGACATTCTGGGGGAGCTTATCAGCAATGAAGCCACGGCGGCGCTGCATCAAACCCTGCGGGAGCTGCCGGAACGTTACCGGGACGTGGTCGTTCTCTGCGATCTGGAAGAGCGTAGTTACGAAGACGTGGCCCGCCTGATCGGGCGTCCGGTGGGAACGGTACGGTCGAGACTGCATCGCGCCCGCGCGCTGCTCTCGGCGAAACTCAAACGGCTGAATGCGCCGGTGGAGGTGTATTCGAGATGACATGTGCGGAGCGAATCGGGGAACTGGTGGAATGCGCGCGGGGACGCGGCAGTCTTGGGCGTGAGCTGAGCGCGCATCTGCCGGGATGTGCGGCATGCGCGGAGCGGTTCCAAGCCGAGCGCGAGCTGAGCCAGCAGCTGCGCACAATACAGGCCCGCGGCGTGGCGCTGATGGCCGAAGATACGCGGCGCGAAGTCCTGATGCGCGATTTCGCGGATCTGCACCGCCGGAGACCGGCGCGCCCGTGGGTGTTCGCGTTCGGCGGGGCGACCGCGCTGTTTGCCGCGATTCTGGTGGGAAATGTGGCGGGAAGGCACGCGGCACGGCATGCGCCTGTTCCGGCGCTCCGGGTGAAGGCGCCCCGGACCACTCAGGTTGTTACTTACGAAGCCAGCACTGACGCCAGCGAACTTTCGAGCGACGATTTCACAGCCGTCCCCTATACGCCGCCTTTGGCCCCGGGGGAGTTGGTGCGGGTTGTTCACGCCGATTTGTACCCCGAGGCGCTGGCGAGCATGGGGATCGATATCAACCCCGCGTGGGGGGATGAAATACCCACTGAAGTGGTGGTGGGCGAGGACGGGATTCCGCGCGCGGTGCGCATCATTGGTCCACAGGGCGGTACACAGAGCGACGATTTCTGAGAGGATTCGCGAGATGAGAACATTCATACGGACACAAGTGCTGTTTTTGCTGCCGTTGTGCGCAACGGCGCTTTTGGCTCAGGGTCCCCGGGGTGGAGGATTTGGTCCGGGCGGCTTTGGCTTTGGCGGATTCGGAGGCCGGGGGCCGGGCCTGCTGGGCGCTGGAACCAGGACCCCGATCACAGGGGCGCCCTATTCGGCGACCGAAACCCTGACGACCCAGGAAACTCTCGCCAACGGCAATACGATCTCGCGAACGCAGACGTCCACCGTGGCGCGCGACAGCGAGGGGCGCATCAGCACGTCCGAGACGATCACGCCTTCCGCGTCGTCCGGCAAGGCGGCTTATACGATTCAGACGATATTCGATCCGGTGGCCGGCTATCGTTATGAACTCAACTCGTCGACGATGATCGCCATTCAGACGCCCTTGCCCAAGGGGCGCCCCGCTACGACCACGTCGACGGGTGAGCGAAGGAACCGACCCGACAGACCCAGCAATCCGAACGTGACAACCGCGGATCTCGGAACTCTGGTGGTAAACGCTGTGCCGGCTACCCGCACTCAGGTGACGGAAACGATCCCGGCCGGCGCGATCGGCAACGCGCAGTCAATTCAGGTTGTTCGCGTTACTTCGGTATCCACGGAGTTGAAGATCCCCGTCGAGATCAGGACCTCGGATCCGCGTTTCGGTTCACGCGACCTCGAAGTCACCAACATCGTACAGGCCGAACCGAGCGCCAGCCTCTTCACGGTACCGGCGGGCTACACCATCAGGCAGGGCGGTGGTCGTGGCGGACGAGGCGGACCTGGCGGGCCGCGCAGGAGACAGGTGCCGCCCGCGCAGTAAGGTCAGAAGACACGCTTCGCCTGCCTGGAAACGGCCGGCGAAGCCGTGACGGTGACTGTTGTCGACGCAGTAGCCGCCGCGAATCCGGCGCCCGCATAAATGGCGCTGATGGTGTTCGCTCCGATTGCCAAGCTGCTCCCTTTCAGGGTCAGAGTGGCGGCGCCGGTACCTCCGGAGCCGGTCACCGCGACTGAGCCGAGGGTGGTTTTTCCAGTCAGGAAGGTCACGCTGCCGGGGAGCGATGTGCTTCCGCTGACGGCGGTGATCGTGGCCGTCAATTGAGTCGAGCCCGTCTGGACGAGACTGGCCGGATTCGCTGTCAGAGTCATTGTTGTGGCCGCCGGATGCACCGTTGTGGCTGTCGGCTGTACCGTGACAACAATCGAGGCATTGGAGCCGGTGAGATTCCCGTTGGGCGTATAGGTCGCGGTAATCGTGTTCGCGCCGAGGACTAAGACAGAGCCCTTGACGGTCAGCGCCGCGGCGCCGCCCGCGCCCGAAACCGTCACAGCGCTGCTGCCGAGGGTGACTCCTGGTATGGCGAAGGTCACGCTCCCGGCAGGGCTGGCGCTTCCGGTGGCTTTAATGGCGGCGGTGAGAACCGTACTCGCATCAGGCGCGATCGTCGATGGAATGGCCGTCAGCATCAGACTCGTCGAGGTTGATGGGGCAATCACGACGAGGGTCGTCGTGCCCGTTGAACCCGCGAAGCCGCTGCTTCCCGAATAGACGGCCGAGATCGTATCATTCCCTACAGTCAGACTCGTGCCTTTGACGGTCAGCTTTGCCGCCGTAACCCCGGTCGCGACGGACGCCGAAAGATTCACGGTAGCCAACGCGGTATTACCGGCCGTGAATGTTACCGTTCCCGTCGGCAGAGCGCTGCCCGATAACGGTTTGACCGTCGCGGTCAGAGTTGTGGAGGAGTTCTGGGAGAAGCTCGCCGGATTTGCCGCCAAGGTCACGGTGGTGGCGATGACAGACGGAGCGACGGTAACGGTCAGAGCCGCGGACGCCGAACCGCCGAACCCGCCCCCGCCGGCGTAGGTCGCCACAACGGAGTTCGAGCCAACGGTCAGACTGGCCGCCTTCACGGTCAGGCTCGCCGTGGCGCCTCCGGTGGAGGATGCCAGAGTCGCCGACCCCAATCGCGTGTTCCCCGACGAGAACACTACCGAGCCGGAGGGGGCGACATTCCCGGTTGCGGGTTTTACTACGGCGGTCAGGACGGTGGATCCCGTGGGCGCGAGGCTTGCGGGATTCGCCGCCAGGTTTACCGATGTGGCGATGGTCGGTTGCGTAACCGTCACCACGGC
>JASHSD010000580.1 GCA_030036985.1 Bryobacteraceae bacterium | reverse complement strand
GAAACATCTCGTAGCTGCCCAGACGGATTTCGTGGTCTTCAGTCGAGCGCACACGCGGTCGATCGACGGGCGCCTTCTGCCCCATCACGATGCAATAACCACGCTCGCTGCCCCAGCGGTTCGCGGTGCGTCCTGGCCTCGCTCGGCTGCGTTCGCCGGCCAACTGATTCACCTCTTCTTCCATCAGCAGTTGCATCAGTTGCAGTCCGGCCTGTCGGATCAGCTCGCCGACGCCCTTGCGCAGCCATCCCACCATCTCGGCCATCGGCAGCATCATCTGTACCGCCGGATTGCCTTCCGTGGCCATTTCCTCGAGCCGCTTCACGGCTCGTTGCGATTCGATCTGATAAGGTTTCTTCATAACGACTCTCCTTTTTCTGTGGAAAGAAAATTTGCTCCGAGCCTATCAAAGGGCTCGGAGCTGAGAGTCGCTACTTTCTATGATTTACCGGGCATTCCCACCTATCTCGCCTGACGCATTGCGAAAACGGCTGCATCCAGTTGCCTCGCCCAAGAGGTTTCCCTTTTTCCGGTGTTTGCGATGTGATCGCATCCCGAGAATTGTTTGGTTGCCATCTCTTTAGGCCAGTTCACGCGCCATATTACTCATCCTGCGTTTCCTGGCAGCTCTCGATGTGGGAGGGTCCTGTAGTGCTGGAGGGGGGAATCTTCGGACACCGATCTGAACGGGCGTGCAAGAATCGGGCACCCCATCCCTTCCGGCACGGGAGTGAACCGGATTGGATTGCATACGGCGCAGCGTACTTTGATTATGCGCGATTTCTCTGTCCGTCGCACCGTAAGGACGGCGATGCGAAGAGACGTCAGGATCGATCTTTGTTCGCCAAAGCCGCAGCCCCGGCGTAACCGAACATCACGCCGACCGATCCCCAGAGAATGATCTGAATACTCAGCGAGGCCAGCCGAAAATTATACAGCGTGACGGCGGGGAATGCGGCCGGAACTTCGTTGATACCGGGCAGGACGATAAAGAAGAAGGCGATCACGATCAGGTAAGCCCCAAACGCCATCAACGATCCGTTCCACGAACCAAATTTCGGCATGAGGCGGCGTCGCAGCAGCCAGGCGCCTATCGTGGACGCGATGGAGATCGCCATCATCAGGAAATATAATCCCGTACGGTACTTGATCGTGTCGGGTTGGCCGACCGAGGGAGGGTTCGCGGGATACTTGAGTGCCGGTATCACGTAAACCGTCATGAAAGCAAGGAAGGCGAGCACAGCCGATGACGGTCCCGGGCCAAGATCGCCCAAACGGCCGCCGGCAAATGCAAACATAATTGCGAACAGGCAACCGATGCCGGCTCCGATAACGACCAGGCCCGTCAATAAACCGACACCGCTCTGCACCGCCCGGCTGAAAATCTCGGGCGCCTCGGGCTCCGGCTCCTTACCCGCGGCCTTCGCAGCGGCTTCCTTCGCCTCATCCTGCGCCGACTCGAAGCTGATGGCCTGACCGACCGCCGGCTCGGCAAAGAACCGAGCCCATGCGAACGCGAGCAACCCCGCGACTATCCCTACAATAAACCCACGCAGCAACAGATTTCCGACCAAAGATATGTCTCCCGTCCCAAACGATGATTTACTCGCCGCAGAACCGGTTTGTCGCGCGAAAGCCGTCGTTCCAGGTGGTCAGTGGCAGGGGAACCCAAGCAGGTGGCGGGCATCGTGCACCCACTCATGGACACCCATGCCGCTGATGATCGAGGTAGCGCCCTGTTCCGCGCCGACAAAATAGAACGCCAGCGTCACAAGCAACGTGCCGAAGATCGCCCACGGCAGAATCTTGCTGACCGGGATCGCGATCTGCAGCGGAACATCCATCGCCGTCGTAGTGGCAACTGACTTGTGGGTACCTTCATCCATGTTGATCTCTCCGTCGGTATTATACACCCGGCATACCGCCCCCGAAAACCGCTCGACCGCCCGATCGCGGGTCTCGATTTCATCCGGCGGGTGGCGCCAGTGCGGGGAGACGCTTGTGCGATCGCGCCGATAGCCGGCGTCGCCGGGTTTATTGTACGCTCAGAACAGAATACGTGGCCGCTCACCGAATCACTCTTGTTTGCCACGCCACCACCAAAGATCTGCGCGCAGCCACCTTTGGCGGCGACGACTCGATCGATGAGATCGGCAAAGCCAAGGCGTCCCGTTTAGCCGGCAGTCTTGGGAAGGTAGATCACTGCTGGAGCAGTCCGGCGTTGCGGGCTCGCCAGACGGCCGAGGCGATGGGACTGACGGCGGTCGTGGACGACCGGCTGCGGGAATGCGACTACGGTCGCTGGACCGGCCTGCGTTTTCAGCAGGTGCTCTTCAAAGAGCCCGGAAAGCTGTTGTCCTGGATCAGAAATCCCAGCTCGGCGCCTCACGGCGGCGAATCGATTCCCAAGGTGCTCGAACGCGTGGCCGCATGGATCGCGGACCGCGGCCGCAACCCCGGGCACACCGTCGCGGTCACGCACGCCAGCGTGATCCGCGCGGCGATCGTTTACGTGATTCAGGCGCAGCTCCCGTCCTTCTGGCGCATCGACGTTGTGCCGCTGTCGCTGACGGACCTGCGCACCAACGGCCGGCGCTGGGTGCTGCGGTCCATGGGACCTGTCGTCGCGGGCGAAGAGTCCGGCTCAGCTACAAATGCCTAAGTGAGAGTCCAGTTCGATGAGTTCGAGTGACAGACGTTTTCTGAGCTTCGGCGCCTGCGCGGTCGCCGCGCTGATTCTCATCGCGCTGGTGAATCTCTATCAGGCGAGGAAGGCCGGCCCGCACGTGACGCCGCTTTCGTACTCCGAATTTCTGGACAATGTCGAAAGCGGCCGGATTGCCGGCGTCACGATGGCCGGCCACAGCATCGAAGGCTTTTTTACCGACCATCGTTTGTTCCGGACTTATGCGGCGGACGATCCCGAGCTCGTGAAGGCGCTGCGAGCCAAAGGCATTGCGATAACCGCAGAAGCTCCGCCCGCGGACAAATCCACCTGGGTCACCCCGCTGACCAACCTGTTGCCTATGCTGCTGCTCGCGGGTGTCGCGCTTCTCTTCCTGCGACGAATGCCAGGCATGGGCGGCCGCGCCACGGGTCTCGGAAAATCGAAAGCGAAACTGCTGGCGGAAGTTCCCGACAGGGTCACCTTCAGGGATGTGGCGGGCGTCGATGAGGCGATGGAGAGCCTCCAGGAGATCGTGGACTTCCTGCGCGACTCGAGTAAATTCGAGCGGCTCGGCGGCCGCATTCCGCGCGGCGTACTGCTGGTAGGTCCGCCGGGCACCGGCAAGACGCTGTTGGCGCGAGCTGTAGCGGGCGAGGCCAACGTGCCCTTCTATACCATCTCGGGGTCCAACTTCGTTGAGATGTTCGTCGGCGTGGGCGCTTCGCGCGTACGCGACCTGTTCGAGCAGGCAAAAAAGACGGCGCCCTGCATCGTCTTTGTGGACGAGATCGACGCCGTGGGCCGCAAGCGCGGCGCGGGCCTCGGCGGAGGCAACGACGAGCGCGAACAGACGCTCAACCAGCTGTTGGTCGAGATGGACGGCTTCGAGTCCAATAAAGGCGTGATCCTGATCGCGGCGACCAATCGCCCGGACATCCTCGATCCGGCGCTGCTTCGCCCCGGGCGATTCGATCGCGAAATCGTGCTTGCGAATCCCGATGTGCTGGGGCGCCGGCACATACTCGGAGTTCACCTGCGCAATGTGCCGCTCTCAGCCGAAGTCGACCTGCAAGTGGTTGCGCGCGCCACACCCGGCTTTTCCGGCGCCGATCTGATGAACCTGGTGAATGAAGCGGCGTTGCTGGCCGCGAGGCGCAACAAGACCGCCGTCGGGACGCGTGAGTTCGACGATGCAAAGGATACCGTCACGATGGGCGTCGAGCGGCGCACGCACGTGATGAGCGAAGACGAAAGGCGGCTGACCGCCTATCGCGAAGGCGGCCGCGCCATCGTTGCGCTTCACGTACCCTCGGCGGATCCCGTGCACAAAGTCACGATTGTCACGCGCGGGCGCGATACCGGCATGGTCAAACAGGTGCCGGAGGACGACAGGCTTTTCATGACGCTCGAACAGATGACGTCGCGTCTGGCGATCATGATGGCCGGGCGGTGCGCCGAGGAAATGATCTTCGGCCGCGAAAAGGTGACTTCGGGAACCGCCGGCGACATCGAAGAAGCGACAAAGCTCGCGCGCACAATGGTGACGCGCTGGGGCCTTTCTGAAAAGCTTGGAACAGTGGCCTACGGCGAGAACGAGGAGGAGGTTTTTCTCGGCCATTCGGTCACTCGCACGAACAATGTGCCGGAGGAGACTGCGCAGACGATCGCTGTCGAGGTGCGCAAACTGATCGACGCGGCGCGAACGCAGGCGGGACGCCTTCTCGCCGCTCATCGCGATCAACTGGAGACTCTGGCGCAGGGTTTACTTCAATTCGAGACGCTGAGCGGAGAGGACATTCGCAATCTGATCGACGGCAGGCCGCCGGCTCGGGATATTGAAAGCGAGGCGGCGCCCGAATCCGCAGTATCCGCGGTCGAGCCGACCTGAGCCGGTGCGCGCCGGCCTCACGCGCGCCCCGCCGATTGGCAGTTCCGCTTGTTCCGCGGTTCACACTATATCTCGATGATGCACCCTCCCGGCGTGACGATGCATTCGGCGGACTCCGCAGGCCGGATTCCGTCCTTGACTCGGAACCGCTGAAGCGCTACATAATTTAGGGAGACGGATATCCTCCCCCCCTGGATATGGAATGACGCTGCACACGACGCATCCGGACATCATCAGGCGGCTCAGACGTGCCGAAGGTCACCTGAAAAGCATCATCGCGATGATCGAGCAGGGCCGGGAATGTCTCGAAATCGCGCAGCAGATGCAGGCCGTTGAAACAGCCGTTGGTGCCGCCAAGAAAAAACTGGTCCATGATCACATCGATCACTGTCTGGACGCGGCGGTGAAGAAGAAATCCGGCCGGGCTCTGGATGAGTTC
>JASHSD010000579.1 GCA_030036985.1 Bryobacteraceae bacterium | reverse complement strand
CCCACCAGCGCTTCCAGTTTTCCGCTCTCGCTTTCGATCAGGCGGCCATAGCGCTCCATGTTTTCCGATGGGCCGCGGAATCGGCGCAGATTGTAAGCGGCGGTGCGGATCACTGCGAGCGGCGTCCGCAATTCATGCGAAACGCCGGCGACGAAGTTGATCTGCATTTCCGCCAGACGCTGCGTCTGCCGCGAGAAACGCACGAGCACCCAGATACTCGCGACAATCAGGCCCAGAATCGAAGTCAGCACCGCGAGATCCCGGCGCTTGCTCTGCCGCACAATAGTCGCAAGCGATCCTTCCCTGCTGCGGACCAGCAGAGTCCATCTTCCCGGCGAAGGCGGATCGTTGCGCTGCAGATCCGCGGGAACAACTCTGCGTCCCAGCCCCGCGGGATTATCCGGACGAACGTCGGCGAACAGCGGCACGCTCGCATCGGCATCGCTCGCGGCGAAGCGCGCATTCGCGCCGGACCCGCTGTAGATCAGTTGCGAAGGATCGTGGTTATCCACCACCACCACTTCATACCCGGGCTTCCCCTCTTCGTTGAGATAACGATTGATCAGGCGTGGCAGCAACAGCCATTGGATGTAGGGTAGGTTCAGTTCGGCCAGAAGCCATTCCTGTTCGCGGGCAACGCCGGCCGCCGGTACGAGGAAACGCGGAAGGTCGAGCACCAGGCCGACGTGAGGCGGTCCGCCGCCTGCGCCGGTTCGCACCTTCTCGGCCAGATTGTCTCGTATCGGCTCCCATCCCGAAGGCCATGGCGCGGGTGAGAACCGGCCTGTATCGGAATCGAGCATCAGAAAGAGGAGATCGCTATCTCGTGGCACGGCGAGAGCGATGCGCGCGAACAGCCTGTCGCTCGTCTTCTTCGCGCGCGCATACTGCTCCTGATAGGCGGCATCGAGTCCCTCGGCCTCGATCTGGGAGCGGCGCGGCGCCAGCGCCGAAACAGCCGCGGCGATTTCACTGTTGAAGTCTTTGCTGATCGAGCGCAGGCGCGCCTGCAGGTCGTCGTATCGTATCGTTCGTTCCGCGGCGGTGATCTGTCCGATCGAACGGTACTGCAGCACGCCGAGCACGCCGCACAATATCGCCAGAACCGCTACAGGGGCCGACGAGAGCCACGTCCGATGACGCGATCCGGCGGTCCCCCGCGGGTTGATGTAATCCGATCGGTTTCGATTGCGTTGCAAAACGACCTCAATCCGTCAACACGGCTCTGCAATAGATTGGGGACGGGTTCGGATTGGCTTCGGTTGCACGCAACGACCGCGTCGGCACATCTCGTATGACGGCCTCGCGGCGCTTAGCGGCTATGGGCTTTCGCGTCAAGAAGTGTTAAATCGCAGGGTGCGGAATAAGCCGTGCCGATCCGCGACCATACCGAGCCGCGACCGCAAGGGAGCGGTGCGCTGTAGACGCGGCGCCACAATCTGCCGGGAAGCCGATTGCCGGCGCCCGATTTCTTTGACACAGGTTTAACGCGCTCTTCGCCGTCAACACAAAGGGCCGCCGCGTCAGATGTGGTGTATGAACCAAGCGCACGATCTTTCTTCCGTCTCATTTCGCTCCTGGTGCTGGCTGCACGGATACGCGGAAAAATCGGCCGCGGCCGGTTTTCGTAATCTTTTGATGTCAAGGCTCACGACCGATCTGGTGTCGCGAATCGGCAGCACATGGGCTGTCGGGATGACGCGATCGGACGATCTTATCGATGGCGTCGAAGCGTTCCTCGCATCCGAAAATTCTCATCCCGCGCCGGCATGGACCGACGATCTGGCGCGCTGGCGCGATCGTCTCAGAGACAGTGCGCTGAGCATCGAATACGAAAACGGCGCGCAATCGCTGATTGCGATCGGGCCGAAAAGCCGCGCGGGTCAGTATTCGCCGGCCGACCTGGATCTGGCGCGCGCCCTCTGCGCACAGGTCGGCGGCGCCCTCCGGCGCGTGGCTTCCTCTCTCGAACTGGCGTTGCGGGAGATGGAACGTGCGCGCGGCATGCAGGATCGCATCGCCGCTGCGACCGCGCCGGAGGTGGACGGAATCGAATGTTCGGGCGCATGCGAGCGCAGCGGCGCGCTCGGCGGCGATTTCTACGAACTCGTAAGTCCCGCGGCTGGAGAACTGATGACGATGATCGGCAATGTGCAGACAGAGGGCGTGTCGGGTTCGATCCTGATGACCGCGCTCAAGACGTTGATCCGAAGCGAAGCGCAGCATGGCTTCGAACTGGCCGCGATCGTCGACGAGATGAACCGCGATTTCTGGCAGAATGCTTCCGACGGCGCGCTCGCGCCCGTCTTCGCGGCGCGCATCCGCTCGCGCAGCCGCCGCCTCGAATACATCAATGCGGGCTATCAGACGGCGTTTGTGATGCGAGCCAACGGCCGCGTGGATCGTCTGGAGCGGAACTCGCCCGCGTTGGGACTCAACCGCCGCGGCTTTTATCGCGCGCGGACGATTCACTTTGACCCCGGCGACATCCTGATCGCCGCGAGCGATGGAGTGGTCGAAGCCACGAACGCCGAGGGAATTGAACTCGGCGAAGAAGGGCTACTGCGCATTCTGCGCGATCACGGTTGGATGCGGACACGGGACATGCCGGCCATGGCGATCGAAGGCGTCGCGGAATTCGCCGGCAAAGGCGCCGAGGATCGCACCGTGATTGCCGTCGGCTATCGCGATCGGGAAACCAGACCCGCGCCGCTGGAGAAGGCGGACGAGCAACCGCTGATGCAAGCCGTCGCCGCGTAATCGGGTGTCGGATACACTGAGTCTGCCTATTATGAATAATGGCAGCGCTCGGATAGCGACCACTCACTGCGGTAGTCTGCCGCGACCCGCGGACCTGCTGGATCTTATGAAAGCGAAGACGCACGGCGAGTCTTACGACGCGGCGGCTTGGGATGCGCGCGTGCGCGGCGCGGTCGCCGAAGCCGTGCGCATGCAGCTCGAATGCGGCATCGATATTCCGAGCGACGGCGAGCAGGGCAAGCAGGGTTTTTACGCCTACGTCAACGAGCGGCTGGGCGGATTCGAAGCCAGGCCCGGGCGGCGTGCTCCAATGTTCCGGACCGAGGTGGAAGCGTTTCCGGAATACTACAAACAGTACTTCAGCACGGCGATGCTGGGCGTGACGATCGCGCCTCTGGCGCCGTTCGTATGCACCGGTCCGGTCTTTTACAAAGGGCAGGACGCGCTGCGGCGCGATATCGAGAATCTGAAGGCCGCGTTGCCGGGATCGAATCCGCCGGACGCGTTTATGCCGGCCGTGGCCCCGAGCGGCGTGGGGAAGAACGAATATTACGGAACCTGGGAAGAATACATGAATGCGGTTGCCAACGCCCTGAGCGTCGAGTATCGCGCGATTGTGGACGCCGGGTTCCTGCTGCAGATCGACGATCCGTTCCTCACCGAACTCTACAGCTTCTCCGGACTAAGCCCGGCCGAGTGCCGCCGGAGCGCGGCCACGCATGTCGAAGCCATCAATCACGCGCTCCGCGGCATCCCGCCGGAGCGGGTTCGCTTCCACACGTGCTATGGGATCAATGAAGGACCCCGCGTCCACGATGCGCCGCTCAAAGATCTTTTGGAGTGGATCTTCCAGGTGAATGCCGGCGCTTATTCATTTGAAGCCGCCAACCCGCGTCACGAGCATGAGTATCACGTCTGGGAAAGCGTGAAGCTGCCCGAGGGCAAGGCGATCATACCTGGGGTCGTGACTCATGCGAGCAATATCGTGGAGCATCCGGAATTGATCGCCGAGCGTATCGTTCGTTTTGCACGGCTGGTGGGGCGCGAGAACGTCATCGCCGGGACCGACTGCGGGTTTTCATCGCAGGCCACTTATCATCCGGAGATCCATCCGACCGTGGTTTGGGCTAAGTTCCGCGCCATGGCGGAAGGAGCGCAGCTGGCGACAGAACAGCTCACAGGCTGACCGGAAACCCAGTAGTTTGGACACGCGACTTCAGTCGCGTCTTTAAATGTGGCGCCAAAACGCGACTGAAGTCGAGTGTCCAGTTATTCGATAGCTTCCCATACCTTCCGGCTGTCGACATATTGGACGAACTTCACGATCTTTCCGTCCTTCAGCGTAAAGACATGGGCAAACGACGCCCAGGAACAAATGGGCAGTTCTATTTGGTATGGACACGCGACTTCAGTCGCGTCTTTCAATGCCACACCAAAAACGCGACTGAAGTCGCGTTTCCAGTTATTTCCTGGACACTGCGCTGGTGTTTTCGATCGCCTCCCATACCTTCCGGCTATCGACATATTGAACGAACCTCACGATCTTCCCGTCCTTGAGCGTAAAGACATGGGCAAACGACGCTTCCATCGGCCGATTGGTCTGTCGATACGTGCCGCGATAAAAGCCGGTGGCGATGATAGTATCCCCGGCATCGTAGAGATCTTCGAGATCGGGGTGGAAGCCATCCCACTCGGAGCCGAGCCGGTTGAAGACGTTGTTCACGATTTCATCCACACCACGATAGGTCCCGGCATAGGGGAAACCGGCTGCCTCAGTCCACTCGACATCCGGGGCGAGAGCGGGCAGCAGGGCGGGCGGCCCGAGGGTGTACGTGCTCCTGATCAGTTCGAGGTTCGCGCTCATAGACCGATCTTATCCACAGGCTCCGCGCGGAGGATAATGAAAACCGTGCGTACATCGAGATTCCTGAAGTTGGCAGCGTTCGCCATCACCGTGCCCGCCATGGCCTGGCAGGCTCCGCCGAACCCTACGCAGGCCGCGTCCGAAGCCGATCGCCGGAAGATGATGAACCTTCTCCACATCACCGCCATCCGGATCGGCGCCAACGGCAGCAATCCGGAAGCGCCGAATTACGCCAACTACGATGAGTCGCGGGCCAACCCGTATCCGAAGCTGCCCGATCCTCTGGTGATGAAGGACGGCCGCAAAGTCACGACGGCGAAGATGTGGTGGGAAGAGCGGCGTCCGGAAATCGTGGAGGATTTCGACCGCGAGGTTTACGGCCGCGCGCCGAAAGTCACTCCCGCCGTGAAATGGGAAGTCGTCAAGACCACCAATGAGACCAACGGCGGCGTTCCCGTCATCACAAAACAGCTTATCGGTCACGTCGACAACTCGTCTTATCCGAAGGTCACCGTGGACATTCAGTTGTCGCTCTCGACTCCGGCGAACGCCACCGGACCCGTGCCCGTCATCATGGAGTTCGGCTTTAACTTCGCTCCCGGCCGCGGGGGTCGCGGCGGTCGTGGCGGACCTCCGCCAGCCGCGGGACCTGCATGGCAGCAGCAGGTGCTGGCGAAGGGTTGGGGTTATGCAACAATCGTGCCCAACAGCATTCAGGTCGATAACGGCGCGGGACTCACGGCAGGCATTATCGGTCTGGTGAATAAAGGGCAGCCGCGCAAGCCGGACGATTGGGGCGCGCTGCGCGCGTGGGCCTGGGGCGCAAGCCGCGCGCTCGATTATTTCGAAACCGATAAAGCGGTGGACGCAAAACGCGTGGGCCTCGAAGGCCATTCGCGTTACGGCAAAGGAGTCGCGGTCGCGATGGCGTACGATCCGCGGTTCGCCATTGCGTTCGTCAGTTCTTCCGGCGAAGGCGGCCTGAAGCTGAACCGGCGCTACTGGGGCGAGCTGGTCGAAAACGTCGCCGCCGTCAACGAATATCACTGGATGGCGGGGAATTTCCTGAAATATGCAAGCATCCTGAGCTGGGACGATCTGCCTGTCGATGCCCACGAGCTTGTTGCGTTGTGCGCGCCGCGTCCGGTGTTCATCAGCGCGGGCGCCACCAAGGGCGACGGATGGGTGGACGCGAAAGGCATGTTCCTCGCGGGCGTCGGCGCGGGACCGGTGTACAGACTGCTGGGTAAGAAAGACTTGGGAACCACCGAATTCCCGCCAATCGAGACCGCGCTCGTCAGCGGCGACATCGGCTTCCGCCAGCACACGGGCGGACACACGCCTACGCCGAA
Source organism: Bryobacteraceae bacterium (assembly GCA_030036985.1). Taxonomy (GTDB): domain Bacteria; phylum Acidobacteriota; class Terriglobia; order Bryobacterales; family Bryobacteraceae; genus BOG-234. Next base: position 918 of record JASHSD010000579.1, on the reverse strand, counting down.
TTGGCCGACGTTCATCGCCTTCGCCTCGAGGTATCTGTGAAGCGTAGGGCAGGATGGCATCCTGCAGCGGATTGGCAATCCGCTTGGCCTGTAGCGCGAAACCCGCCAGGCCGATTGCCAATCGGCCGCAGAGCGTGAGAATCCGCTGATGCCGCGGGTTGCAGTGATCGGAGGCGGTCTCGCGGGACTCGCCTCGGCCGCCGCGCTCGGCAGCGCGGGTTTCGAAGTCGTCATTTACGAAGCGCGAAATTTCCCCGGTGGCCGCGCGACTTCATGGCTGGTCGGGGGGCCGGCCGGCGGCGAAGACGCGGAGATGATCGACAACTGCCAGCACGTGCTGCTGCGCTGCTGCGTGAATCTGCTCGACCTCTATCGCCGCCTCGGCGTCTCAGACAAAATCCGTTTCCATCGCGAATTTTTCTTCGTCGAACCCGGCGGCCGCACCTCGATCCTCAAACGCGGAATGCTGCCGGTGCCCGCGCATTTTTTCGGATCGTTCGCGAAGCTGAAATTTCTCGGCCTCGCCGACAAGCTCGCCATCGCGCGGGCCATGGGCGCGATCCCGCGCGAGCGCCTCACGCGCTCCGATCTCGACCGCATCAGCATGCTCGATTGGCTGATCGAGAAGCGCCAGACGCCGGGCGCGATCGAACGCTACTGGCGCCAGGTTCTGGTGAGCGCCATCAACGAAGAATTGGACCGCATGGCCGCCGCGCACGGATTTCAGGTCTTCTGGCTCGGCATGATCGCACGCGCCGATTCGTATGAAATGGGCATTCCCGATGTGCCTCTGCGCGAACTCTACGATGAAGCGTCGCTGGCGCGCACGGGCGCGGTGCGAATCGAAGGCCGCGCGGCCGTGACATCGATCGGGGTCAAAGACGCAGGCGTGTGCGGGATGCAAACCGCGCACGGCGC
>JASHSD010000578.1 GCA_030036985.1 Bryobacteraceae bacterium | reverse complement strand
CTGATGCCTGAAATCAGCGAAAACGAACTAGCCAACTACAAGAATCTCGAATCGATTCTTGCGGCAGTCGAGAAGCATCCGGAGGCGCGCGCTCTTGCGCAAAAGGCCGTAGCAATGGCTGCGCCTGATCGCGCCGGCCCTGAATCGAAGCTCCGCGACGAATTCAACGGCAGCCTTTCCGAAATCAAGCAGATGCTCGCCCAGGATCGCGAGGAACGTGAAAAGGAAAAGGCCGAGCGCGATGCCGCCGCCAAGACCGGCGAAATGCAGCAGCAATGGGCTTCCGGCCGCGCCAAGCTGCGAGCGCAGGGCTACAATCAAGATGGCATTGATGCGATCGAAAAGCTCATGGAAGAGCGCGGTGTCGCCGATCACGAGGTTGCCGCCGCTTATTTCGAGCGTCAGAATCCTCCTCCCGAGCCGCTAATGACCGGCGGCAATCGCTGGGATTGGTCCGCGCCGGAAACCAAGAACGCGCCTGACCTGAAGCCTCTTTTCGAGGGCAATGAGGACGCTTTCCTTGGTCCGGCAATCGCCAATGCGCTCAAGGAAGCGCGGGGTTTGGTGTAATGTCGTCGCGCATCTTCAATACGCCCGCGCCGTCTAAGGCAACCGACGATCTGATCACGGCGCCGACGAGTCAGCCGTGGCCGCATTCTGCGCGCGGCAATCCTGCGACTTTCCCGCCGAATCCGGCGCATGACACCAAGCATGTGCCCAACGCCGGGGGCGAGAAGAAGTAATGTCAGCCTGTGTGCTGAAAGCTCCCGCGCTCGGCAAGACGGATAAGCCTTTCGTGCTCTCTGTCACCGACGAACTGCGGATAGAGCTCCAGCATTTCAAGACACCATGGAATCAAGTCTTCGACAGCGCCACCGGGACCGTGATTGCCGGTGCGAAGCTCAAGATTGTCCATCGTATTGGTGGTCTTATCCCAAGACCGCCGGTGATGGACAGTTTCAGTCGGGAGAAGTTCGCGCCCAAGGAACTGCTCCATGACGTAACGGTGCTCAAGCATTTCATGGAAGGGCTTCCCGTCAGCCGCAGGAAACCGGAGGACGGCGTACCCGCGCTTGATGCGTCGCGTGACTTGCGGCAGCCCGTGCTTCTCGCGGTAGACCTTGCTCACCCACTCGTTTTTGCATTGCCGCGAGCAAAGGTGCTGCTCACGGTAGATAGTTCCGCTCCCGTTCCGGCGGGTCCTGAAAAAATTCTTGCCGCAATTAGAGCAGGTCGTCGCGTTTTTAATGTCGGCGTCTGCACGCCTGCCCTTATCAGAACAGGGCATAGAGCAGTAAAGCGGGTCCTTGCCGAATTTTTTCCGGTAGGATTTCAAGGTTGCCGGTTTGTAAAAAAACGGCGCTCCGCAGTTTTTACAAGAGAACTCAGTTTCTTGCGCAAGAGCGGCGGGTCGCCCGTTGACGGCTTGGTGGATGCGCATGCAGGGTTCGCTGCAAAACTGACGGTCTTTTTCCCTCTCTCTCGTTGTCTCGAACGCATTGCCGCATTGAAGGCATGTACGAATATTGTGGTTAGAGGCACGGGAGCTTTTCAGGCATTCCGCGCTACAAAAGCGCTGATGCCCCTTTGCAGGGCGAACGGCAAAGGGGGTTCCGCATTGTTCGCAGTCCTTAATAACGGGCATATCGGGTACTCCTGTCTCAAGTGGCATTGGGGAGAGTATCCCATTTGTGATCCTGTGTCAACATATGGGGCGAAATAATGCCGCTTCCCGGCCAAGGCGCAGTGCCGACAGGGGCACTTTATACCGAACTAACGGCCGCAACGAGACGTGCTTTCGTCCCAAGATTGTTTGTCCAGATCTATTTTGCAACTCCAAGTTTATTTTATCTACTTGGGGCGGCGCAAAAATCGGCTGGCGGCCTCAGTCAAATAACAATTCCAATTCAGGGCCAAAGCATGGTCCAGGGCCAATTTACAGGCTATGGGGGCGGGTTTAATTCGCCTGTTATTACGCCCGGCGTGCAGAATGCACAGTTCCCGACGTGTTATTGGGTCGTGCCGGTTCCGCTGCCGTTTGGTGAGACGGTCATTCAGGCAACGGATCGGGAGATTAGCCTGCTGAAGGCGCGGATGAACGACGTGTGGTCCGTCACCGTGCAGAACATGGGCGGGTTGCTGTTTACGAACAACACAGCGAACACGCTGTTGCCAAACAGCTTTATCGATGCGTTCGACAATGGGACGAATGTCCCGGTTTATGGCGGGATCAACCGGACTGCGGCGGGCAATACGTCGTGGAAGGGCAACCTTCTTGCGGCGGCGAGCTACACGTCTGGGACGGGTACGGTTGCGAGCGTGGGCTTTACCCGCACATCGATGGCGAACGTGCTGATTCAGGTAACCGACCTGGCCGGCGGCGAAGCCCCGACGATGGTGATCATGGCGCCGGGCGATTTTGCGACGCTGAACAAGGATTTTATCGGAACGGAGCAGATTTTCACGCGACCCGGCTCTGAATACACGATGGCGACGCCGGTTCGATCGGCTTTCCCGAACCTGAATGTCGCTGGAGTGCCGATTTTTGCCGATCACTTCTGCCCGCAGGGAACGACGCTCTTTGTCAACGCGAAGTACACGAGTATGTACCTGAGCGAAGACGCTGCGTTCGATTTCAGCGGGTTCTATTCTTTGGTCCCGCTCGGTCAG
>JASHSD010000577.1 GCA_030036985.1 Bryobacteraceae bacterium | reverse complement strand
CACCTGTGCGAGAGATTCAGTAACCACCAGCTGCGCAATCTTTCGTGGAGTATAGTGCACACTAGTCTCGACAGCGTTAGGGGTGTCCCACTGGTGGCTGAAGGTCTCGTAGATCTGGCTAAGAACACCGACGGGGATGTGTGCAAAATTCAAATCATTCCAGTTGATCGTGTACTGGAAGTTCGACGCGCCTGCGCTGTCCCAGCCCTTTAGAATCGCCTCCAGGTGCGCAAAAATGCGACCGCCTGTTGCTTTAGCTGCCGCGCTATAAAAAGCTAGATATTCCCTCCGCCGCTGCGTTCGCGAGGTCTGTTGGTTCACGCCCTCGACAAGCGGAAGAAGGTCGCCGTTGAATGTCTCATCCAACCACGCGGATGTTGCGGCGGCCTTCTCTGGATCGGAAAAGACATCGAGCAAATCCCCCGCTTCGGCGTGAGGGCAAATGCCAGATAGGTCGCTTACACGGACGATATCCCGGTCTCGAAGAAAGCGGAAGAATAACGCACGGCCAGTTGTGGAAAGCACCTCTAACGGCTTTAGGGGTTTCCCCTTTGGTCCCGTAAGCTCGGCTGATGCGCCCTCAAGCAAGGCGTGAATTTTCTCAAATACGTAGTCTGCCTCGGCCGGCATCCCTCCGAAAGTATGGGCAGTAGAGGCCAGGCTTTGAAAAAAAAGTGGCGATCGGGGATCGGCAACCGTGATGATTTCGGGGGTAGCCGCATCGAGAAGAGATGAATCGAGATTGACAGGAAGGATCGTCATCTGCCCCGGTTGTACGATGGCAACCCACGCGTGTTCGCCACGGTTAGCAAGCAATTGCTGGAGATCGCGAATTTGTGGGAGTGGGGCCAATTGCGCGCTGCCGTCCAAGATATAAAGCAAAGGGCGTCCCTGAAACTCAGCGACAGCGTCTGGTAGCACCCTTCCCTTGGAGCGCGCACTTCTGCGAGCGCGGAGAAGGTCGAGATAGCTCAGTTGCGATGGGCCCGGCTCGCCATCAAGCGCAATAAGGGGTGGGAATCCATACTTGCGGCATTCCTTGTCGAGAAACGAGGGTGCGGGGTGCACAGCCATGGCGTCAATAGATCCGGAGGAGCCCGACGAGACCTCCTGCAACTCGAACGGAGGCAAGCCGAGAGCGCGGGATAGTGCGATCCGGAAAAGCAGGATTCTCAGCGACAAGTTTCAAGCCGGTTTTAGAGCGGTAGATCCGTTTCAATGTGGCTTCTTCCTCAATCAGGACAGCCGCGATACCGCCGTCTGCGGGCTGGCAGGCAGAATCCAGTACGGCAATATCTCTATCAAGAATCCCGGCGCCGATCATGCTCTCGCCGTATACCCGGAGCGCGAAGAGTCTTTCTCCTCGAAATCGCCCTCGAGGCAGAACGAGCAGCTCCTCAACTTCTTCGACGGCCGTGAACGGCTCTCCAGCCGGGATGCGCCCGAGCAGCGGCACGCGTATAACATCCGATTCTCGCCTATTTGGGCCACGAGCCACGTGGATTGCCCGCGGTTTCCCGAAATCACGTTGAAGGTACCCTTTCTTTTGTATAAGGCGCAGATGTTCGCGCGCCGAATTTGCACTGCTGAAGCCAAAGTGAGCGCATATCTCATCCAGCGTAGGCGGCACTCCGCTTAGCCGCTGACGCGATTGGACAAAACCGAGAACTTCAGCTTGACGGTCTGTCAGAGGGGCGGACGTTGATCGCGCACGCATACTGTTGTTACTTACAGTATGCTACAGATGTGGTTGGCGTTTGCCAACATTATTTTGAACCCCCATATTTCTTGCCGCCGAAGAATTTCTTGAAGTCAAATCCGACGCCTCCGATCTTCGGCTGCAAAATGACTGCATCCACCAAAGCCCCCGCGACTCCGTGGCGCATCTGTTTCGCGGCGGCGAATGCCGACAGGGTCTTCTTGCTCTTGATGTCCTCGAAGACGCTGTGAATTACGTCCGCCACATCCTCCGGAGACTTGCATATTTTGCGGAGCGGAATCAAAAGAAGCGCATCGCGGTTTGCAGGGTCTGACCTCATCAATGAAAATGATTCGCGGAAGGTCGAAGGATGTCGCGTCGTAACCAGGATGGCGGGGAGGATAGCGCCCGCATCTTGCCCATTAACGCGGTGCCAGGACAGAACTTCATCCTCGAAATGCACTCCTCGGGGACCGTGGATGACGACCGCGTCGGAACGGGAGGCCAAGTCGGCCATCCGGGGCAAATTCGCCCTGACGGCTTCTCCCAGTGGCTCTTCCCAGCCATAGTCCAAAAGGTACACATAATACGCGCGCTCGGCCCCGTTTGGTATTTCTCCGAGAGAATGGACGTAGAGGCCCATGACTTACCCTCCCCTCTTCTGGTAGATCACCATACCGGTTCCTCGAAATCACGATGCGCGCCGCGGAAAAGATTGAGCGCATCGCGGCGGAGACGCTCCAAGTCGTGTGCAGCTTCCGCCGGCATGAAATACACCGGGCAACGGGGATCGCTGCAGCTGCAATGCTTGACAATTCCGGAGCGCACCAGCTCATCGAAACGAGCCCGCAGTTTGGCCAGCGCCATTTCAACCGCCCGAACTTTTCTGCGCAAGCTATCGTCCTTCAATTGCTGACGCGAATGGATTTTTCCGATGACATTGCCATCCCGGCTTTTCCAGATGCCCGTGCCAAGTGCCTGGATCGTGTCCGTTATGGCCTGCTTGAAGTCGCCAAGGTTGCTCTCCTGATGGATCGGGGTATAGAACGCGGGCCGGTCAAAAAGCTTCGCCATCATCGCGAGGGCTTCCTCGTCGTTTAACACAGGGGCCTCTTGGCCAAAGACGAGTAGATCAGGCACTGCATCGGGAAACACTTCGCCTTCGACAAATCGCTTTAGGAGGGACTCCGTGTCACGACGCAGGAACTCTTCAAATTCAGCCCCAGACCAGATGTCGCACTCGTGAACGCCACGGGATAAAACATGCGCTCTGATACGGTCCCGCATCTTGGCGGAGACGGCCGAACGCGTCACATAGCGGAATCGCTGCGGAGTGCCATTGCCGGCCTGGAGCACCTTGGAAAGATCTGTCTCCGCTTTCGCAAATGTAAACTGTCCACGATTTACGCACTGTATGCAGGTGGTTTCGCCGCCATCATGGACGCCCCAGATGTCGCGGCCGAGGTCGCTGCCTGTCTGTCCATACCATTCAAGGGAGCGCCATTTCTCCGCTCGGGCATGGTACGCGAAAACGAGACGCTCAAACTGTGCGCCGTCGAAGTCCTCGAAATGGACCGGTTGAACGTATTTGGCGGGTGCAGGCATGGCTCCGCTGATGCCTTATTCCAATAGAAACCCTTGTACCAGACCTCAATCGGCCTGTCATTGCCCCTGAAATCTGTATTTTACCCGGATTTCTACGGTCATGGGATGAGGTGCGGAGCCACGACGTTGATGAACTCTCGGGACGTGATCACCTTGGTTTTCTTCCAGAATTTCGGAAAATGCCGGGTATTACCGGTCACCAGGTAGTCGGCGCGGGCGGCGTCGGCGCACTCCAGGAAGATGTTGTCGTCGGGGTCCGCTGTCACCTGAAGCCGCTTTGCAGGGGCCACGCGATGCGCTCGGCTCCTGATGAGCTGCAGGAGCTGCTGCCGGACGCCCTTGCGGATTTTGAGCTCAGGACGCGCAAGCACCAGCGCATACTCGGCGAGAATGGGGTCCGAGACGTAGAGGCGCGCGGGTTTGGTGATCGCGAGCAGCAGAACGGTGCGCTGCAGTCCGTCGGGCTTCAGGGCGGCTGATACCACGATGTTGGTATCAATCACCAGCCGGAGCGGGATCATCCGCGCTTTTTCTTTTCGGCGCGGGCGGCCTTGATAGCCTGGTCAATCTGGCGGGAGCTCAGCTTGTCCGTGCCTTTGCGCTTCGACTCCTCCCCGATGACACGCAGCACTTCCGGCTCCGGCGCGGCAAGGCGCACGTAGTCGCGTATGCTGAGCAGGACGGCCCTGGGAGTGCCCCGCTTTTCGATGACAAGCGATCGGTGCTCATCCTCGACCCTGCGCAGGAGCTTGCCAAAACCCGTGCGCGCGGTGAGCGCCGATACCACAATCGTGTCGTTGCCTTTGCCTGGCTGCATATGAAACTCTTCAATTCAATTATCTGAACTGTACAGTTCCTTGGCAACTGGGTCAAGACCGGCTTGGGGGCGGCAACGGCCGAGGCGGCGCGGTTCTTGATGTGAGGGCATTGAAGATGCAGGATTTTCTGAGTGGATGATCCGGGCGGCGTGCCCGCCCT
>JASHSD010000576.1 GCA_030036985.1 Bryobacteraceae bacterium | reverse complement strand
TGGAAGGTCTCATTCACGTTCATCATCTTGTGCCGATTTCCGAGATTGGCGAGGAATACCGGATCGATCCGGTTAAAGACCTGCGACCGGTCTGCCCGAACTGCCACGCGGTAATCCATTATGCCGAATCCGTGCTGAGTATCGAACAAGCGCGGGCCCTTTTATCGAGGTCAAAACGGTAGCCGCGTGCGCGGCTTGAACAGCTTCAGCCTGTGATCTCGGCGCACTGCTTCAGTAATTCTTCCGCCCAGATGGCCCCGTGCGGATCTTCTTCATGTTTGAAGTAAACGTACACATCGCGCCCGCCTTCAAGCAATTCCCGCACGTTCTCCGCGATTTCGCGCCGCGCCTCGTCCGCATAATCGCCCTTGCGCAGGCGAAAATACACGAAGTCCGCCGTCATCACCTTCGGCGCCTCCAGCTTGTCGGATTCAGCCAGGCACAACGCGATATTTCGCTGCGCCAATCGCGCGTAAACCGAATCCACGAGCCATGACGCATTGCGAAACTCGAAGGCAAAGCGAATGTCGGAAGGAAGCAGCGGCAGATACGCATCGAGACGCTCCAGGTCGCATTTGAAAGTCGGCGCGAACTGGTAAAGAACCGGGCCCAACCGCCGCGCCGCCCGCAGCGGCTCCAGCGACTTCAGGAACAACTCGGTGAAGCTCTCCGCATCCTTCATTTTCATGATGTGCGTGAGGTTCTGGTGCGCCTTGCAGGCGAAGCGGAAGCCCGCGGGCGTCGCATTCAGCCAACCCTGCAGGACGCCCGCCGGGGCAAGACGCCGAAACGTGTAATTCGCTTCGACGCTGTTCAGCCGCGTCGCGTAGTATTCCAGAAATTTTTTGGAGGGAACTTCTTTCGGATAGAAGTCCGGCTTCCACGCGGGATACGAGAAGCCGGACGTGCCTGCAAAAAGCTGCGCCATCAAGGCCGACGGGCCTACTTCGGTGCGCCCGTGGATGTCGGGGCCGGCGCGGGCCGGATCGCCGAAGCCGGAGTGGCGGGTGCCGGAGCGGGCCCGAAGAACGATTCATCCAGCGTGATATTCGCGCTCTTGCGCAGCGCCGCGACTTCCTGGGAGGCGAGCGCCGGCCGCAGTTTCTTTTCGATATCGCCCCGCACATCGGCAAGCGGTTTCTCCATATGCGATTCGACCAGGATCAGATGGTATCCGAACGGCGATTTTACCGGTTCCGTGATCTCGCCCACTTTGGCCGCGAATGCCGCCTGCTCGAAAGGCGGAACCATCATGCCGCGGCGGAATTCGCCGAGTTCGCCGCCCTGCGCGCCGGAGCCTTTATCGTCAGATTCCGCCTTGGCGATGGTGGCAAAATCCTCGCCCGCCAGGATGCGCTTGCGCAGCGCCTGCGCCTTCGCCAGCGCTTCCTCGTCGGTCAGTTCCGGCTTGCCCGCCACCGCCTGCATGGGCGCTCCCTTCACGCGGATCAGGATGTGGCGAGCCTTCAAAACCTCAAACTCGCTCTGGTGTTCGTTGTAGTATTTTTCCACCGCGGCATCGTCAACCTTGATGCTGCTCTGGAGGCTCTCGAACATCGCCTGGGCCAGCAGATTGTCGCGCTGAAACTCGATCTCCTCCTTCACCTTCGGCTCTTCATCGATCTTGCGGTTCTGCGCTTCCCGCGAGAGAAGCTTCAGCTCCACAATTCGTTCGGCGAAGGCCCGCTTACCGGCGCCTCGCGCGGCCGCCTGATACTGAGCGGGCAGAGCGGCGATCAGTTCTTCGTATTGCCCGGCGGTAATTTTCTGGTCCCCGATCGTTATGATCACTTTGTTCGGGTCTGAAACGGAAGCTGCGGGAGAGGCCACGGACGGAGCCAGGGGCGTCTGCGCCCTTGGCATTGTCTGTGCCTGTACAAAAACGGCGAATACGGAAAAAGCCACGAGGGCTGCAAAGAATTTCACCGTACTATGGTAACGCAGCCGATGCGGGAGGCCGTTCCATTCAAGCCGATTCGCCCGCGGGCTCGACCACCGCGGACATCGACCCTTTCGATCGCGGCAAACGCCAGTCCCGCCCGTAGCCGTGAACCTGGTCACGCGCGAATTCGGCTTCCGGCAACTCGCAGGTGATCAGCACGGTTCGCCCCATGGAGTCCACCTCCTGAGCGTGCCGCAGCGCCTGCTCCGCCGTGAAGATGAAGATCTTCTGCAGCATCTCGATCACGTAGTCGTAGGTGTGGTCGTCGTCGTCGAGCAGAACGACACGGTAGAGCGGGCTCTTTGCCACTTCGCCCGTCGCGCCGGTTCGCGGGCTGGTGATGGTTTGACCGCTGACGCTCATGCGCGAATAGATCCAGTATGCCATTCCAGGCCCCGCGGACGCCCACAGAGGCCGCCCATAAGACACTGGAGTCATGCGGCCCGCGGCGGTGAAGATTGAGCGAAATCGGGAATACGATCCCTTCGCGCGGATTTACAACCGCTTCTGGGGCGCCGATTATCGCCTGGAAGCGGCGCCGGTGGTCGCTCGGCTGCTTCTCTCGCGTGTGCCGGCGGGCGGCGCCGTGCTGGACGTCTGTTGCGGGACGGGTCAGTTCACCGAGATCGTGCGCCGTCTCGGGTATGAAGTCGCGGGGATCGATGCCTCGGAAGAGATGATCCGGTTTGCGCGCCTCAACGCGCCCGGAGTCGAGTTCACGGTCGCCGATGTGCGCGATTTCGCTCTGGACCGCCGGTTCGATGCGGCGTATTCGGTGTACGAAAGTCTGAACCATGTCCCGGACCGCGCCGGACTGGAGCTGGCTTTCCGCTGCGTGCGCAGGCGTCTCAAACGGGGCGGGCCGTTCCTGTTCGATCTGAACCGCGCGGAAGCCTACGTCCTTTACTGGAATAATCTCGATTCGATTGTGGAGGCGGACAGCGTCTGCGTGATGCGCTCGGAGTTCGATCAGGCGGCGCGGACGGGCAAATATGAAGTGACCACTTTCGATCCGGTCGGCAAGGCTTCGGCGAATCGGTGGCGGCGCGAGGATTTCACGCTGCGCCAGGTCTGTCACGATTTCGCCGTGGTGCACGACGCGCTCTTCAGGGCCGGGTTCAAGGACGTGACGATGCACGACGCGCGCGATGCGGGCATGAAGGGCGACGCGGGTTACGGCCGCACGTTCTTTCTGTGCGTGGCGTGATCGTATTCGAATCGCTCCCTCGCGGTCGCGGCTCGGTACCGCTTTCGGAGCCGCGACCGCGAGGGTGGCGGCGCGAGGATTTCACGCTGCGCCAGGTCTGTCACGATTTCGCCGTGGTGCACGACGCGCTCTTCAGGGCCGGGTTCAAGGACGTGACGATGCACGACGCGCGCGACGCGGGCATGAAGGGCGATGCGGGCTACGGCCGCACGTTCTTTCTGTGCGTGGCGTGATCGTTTGCTTTCCGAGCCGCGACCGCGAGGGAGCGATTAATTCGCCGGACAAAGACTGCGATGGAACCGGCAGCCGCGGCAACGTTCGCCCTCGTTTAAATCAAATGCGAGCGTGTCCTGAGCGTGCAGCAGGTTGGCCAGCAACGCCTCGACACGGCGAAGGGCGGCATCGTCGACGGAAACGCGGACAGCGCTGTTTGAGCGCAGGAAAAACAACCAGGCCTCGGCGGGACGCTTGCCCAACGCCCGTTCGATCGCCAGAGCATAGAGCGCGAGTTGCGGCTCGTATGCCTCCGGGCGCGGCCGCATATCGGTCTTGTAATCCACCACGACAATCTCGCCGTTCTCTTCGAACCACAGGTCCACGGTTCCACGGACGAGCGTGCCGTCGATATCCGCGATGAAATCCCACTCGCGTTCGGATCTCGTGGCCGCAGCGGCCCGCTTGCCCAGTTCGCTCAAAATGAAAACGTCCGCGAGGCGCTGAGCCTCCTCCGGATTGTCGCCAATTTTCCCGGCGAGAATCTCGTGAACAGCCGATCCCAGATCCGCCGCGCTCAAGCTTTCAGCATCGTCGGCTTCATCGTCCACTTCAATGGCGAGATCCTCGGGATCGAATCGTCCCCGCAATTCTCCGTTCCAGCCGACATATCGCTGCAGATAATATTTGCGCGGGCAATTCGCAAATAAAGTCAGAGAAGTCACGTTGACGGCGGAATCGTGCTGATCTTCGATGGCGGGGCGGGGAACACGGAGCACCCCGTTTTCGTGCATTGGATCAGCCGCATCGGCGCGCAGCGCCGGCGGCTCCGCGTTCGTTACGCGAACCGAAACTTCGAATGAATCCCCGTTGAGCGCGGTGATTTTTTCGATCGTCTTTTCGATCATCGGTTCGTCGGCCGGAGCGCGGCCATCCAGATCGAAACCCCCTTCGACGATCTTTGCCCAGTTCGACGGCCTCGTTTTTCCACGCGAATAAGACAGAATCAGATGCTCCTCCGCCCGCGTCATGGCGACGTAGAGCAGCCGATTGCCTTCGCGCTTCTCGCGTTCCTTCAGATGCGCGGAGTTGCGCAACTGCCAGGAGTCGTCGAGGCCGTTATTGCCGGGTTTGCCTGCGGCATTCTTCCAGGTAAGGCCGAGGCCGAATTCGGGCGTGAACGTGACCGGCGCCGAATTGCGCTGCGTGCCCTTGTCCATCGCGGCGATGACCGTCACCGGAAATTCCAGCCCTTTCGCGGAATGCGCCGTCATCACCTGCACGGCGTCACCCTGATCCGCGTCCGCAAGATCCGATTCGAGGCTCACCGCCGTCTGCAGGCTCTCGATCTCGCGGAGAAAATCGTTAAGCTCGCGGCCGTCGCCGCGCGTGCGCGCAAGATGCAGGAAGCTTTCAATGTTCGCGCCCGTCACGCTGTCGGGAACCCATTGAAAGCCGCAATCGCACAGTGCGCGCACCAGCAGCGCTTCCATCGGCGTCACCGGCTGCGCGGCGCGCCAGCGCTTCAGGTTCTCGATGAACCGGCCGATCTTCCGCGCCTCTTCCGTGTCGAAGTCCGTCAACTTCGCGGCATCGTGCCCGAGCACGTTGAGGCCGCCGGTCAGGGACTTAGCGAGTAGCCGCACGCGGAGCAACGCTTCATCGCCCACCCCGACCAGATTCGACCGCAGCACCGTGGCCAGCGCGATGCTGTC
>JASHSD010000575.1 GCA_030036985.1 Bryobacteraceae bacterium | reverse complement strand
CACGGGCCAGATCGCTCCGGGAGAGATGATCACCCTGATAGGAAACGGGCTTGGACCTCAGCAGGGTATCGCGCCCTCGGCTGCGTTTCAAAGCCCTCTGCCCACACAAGCCGGAAACGTCCAGGTGACGTTCGACGGGATACCGGCGCCTTTGATGTGGGCGCAGTCAAACCAGATCAATGCAGTCGTGCCGTGGTCGCTGACGGTCGGGCAAACGACGCAGATATGCGTCACCTATAATGGCGTGAAGTCGAATTGCCTGAGTTGGCCGGTGGCGCAGACCGCGCCGGGAGTGTTCACGCTGGATGGCGTCCACGCGGCCGCGATCAATCAGGACGGAACCCCCAACTCGGCGACCAATCCCGCCGCACCGGGATCCATCGTTTCGATTTTCGCAACCGGGCTGGGGCCCATCAACCCGCCCCAGCAGGATGGCGCGCTCGTGCAGCTTCCGCTGCCCGGTAATGTTCTTCCGGTCGGAGTCGAGGCGGAGTATGTTATTCCCGGAGCGGAAATACCCGGGACCGGAGAGGGCATTGTTTCGTTCGTCGTGACCTATGCCGGACCCGCGCCGTATCTGGTCGCAGGGATGAGCCAGATCAACTTTCAGATCGTTCCGTACTATGATGGCTCGATTTATTTGAATCAGCCTTCCCCACAAAGCCAGGCGTTCCAGGTATATGTCGCCGGCCAGTAAGATTGAACGACCACCGGCTGAAAAGCAGGTAGAAGATCCGCGTGGCGTGCGCACTCTTGCGCGCCGCGTCCCCACTCATGGGGACGCGTGCTTCGACCGACCGCAACTGCCCGGAGGAGTTCGGGCACGGCAGACCGAGAGTCAATCGTGGCGCAAGGCGACCAGCGGGTCCACCTCCATAGCCCGCCGCGCGGGAATCCGGCAGGCGAGCAGCGCGACCATGACGAGGACAAGCGGCGCGCCCGCCATCGTCACAGGGTCGTACGGCGACACCCCGACCAGCTGCGATTGCAGAATCCGATTCACCCCGATCGATGCCGCAAGACCCATGACGATGCCGATCGCCACGGGCCGCATGCCGTCGCGCAGGACCATCCCGCGGATGTCGCTCGCCTCCGCGCCCACCGCCATGCGCACGCCGATTTCCCGCGTGCGCCGGGTGACCGAGTGCGCGACGACGGCGTAGAGTCCGATCGCGGCGAGCAGCAGGGCGATCACGGCGAAGATGGGCGCGACCGCCGCATGCTTGCCCATTTCGGCGTGCTCGGGATCCATGCGGTCGCGGCGAAATCCGAAGGTGTCCTTCAGGGCCGCGAAATCTTCCGGAACCACGTCCCGGTCGAGGCTCGTTACCTGAGCGCGAACGGCTTGCGCCACCTGATCCGGAGGCACGCTCGTTCTCAGCAGAAAGAACGCGTACGCCGACGGCTCCTGACGGAAGGGTAAATAGACAATCGGCATGAAATGCCGCCGCGTCGGGTCTCCCTGCATGATGTTCGGGACCACGCCCACAACTGTGCGCCATTCGCCGGGCTTGTTTCGATCGATCCCGCGCAGGCGCTTGCCCAATCCCTGCTCGCCTGGCCAGTATTTGTCGGCAAAGCTCTGGTTCACAATGGCGACGGGCAAAGCAGTCTCGCGGTCCGCATCGTCGAATTCGCGGCCGGATACCGCGGGCGCGCCGACTACCTTGAAATAATCCGAACCAACGGTCAGGAATTGAACCGCGTCTCCGCCGTTCGGCGCGGCGGGTCTTCCCTCAATCTCGAAGGCGCGCAGCCCCGGGTTATCCACGGGAATTGTCGTAGCCACGGATACCTGCTGAATTCCAGGCACAGACCTGAGTCGCGTTTCGAGCCGTTCGAAATAATCGAGCCTTGCCGCGGCGCTCGGATACTTGTCTACCGGTAATTCCACCGACCCGACCAGTACGTTCGCGGGATCGCGAACTCCGGTCCTCGCATTCACGACGTTGACGAGGCTCCGCACCAGAACGCCCGCCCCCAACAGCAACACGATGGCGAGAGCCATCTGGCCGGCAACCAATACCGTCGCCAGACGTTTGCCGCGCGGACTCCCGGTTACGCCGCGGGCATCGCCCCGCAAAGCGCTGTTCCGGCCGAGTCGCAAAACCGCGCCGATCGGCGCGAGAGAAAACAGAATCGCCGCCGCGATAGAGGTCGCGATCAGATGAGCCAACGCAGTCGAGCCCATCGTGTAATCGCGTATCTCGAAGCGGGATGCGGTGTCGACAGCCCACGCGCGCACGCTCCATTCGGTAATCCACCAGCCGAGCGCACCGGCCACGGCCGCGAGCGTCAGGCTCTCCATCAGAATCTGGCGGATCATCCTTCCATGGCCGGCGCCAAGCGCGATTCTGGTGGAGAACTCGCGCCACCGACCGATGGTTCGCGCCAGCGTGAGATTGGCCAGGTTGGCGCAGGCGATCAGCAAAACGAACCACGCCGCCGCCCAAAGCGTGCCGTAGATCATGGTTGCGTCCGGGCCGACGAAGAACTGCGACCAGGTCTGCACTCTTGGCACGACGCCGCGATTGGTGGCCGGATACGCTGCTTCGAGGCGGCGGCTCACCGTTTCGAGTTCCGCGCGCGCCTTCTCGATACCGATGCCGTCCCGCAGCCGGCCGATCGCCATGTAGCCTCCGGGACCTCGTTGGCGCAGTTCGGCAGTGTGGGGCAGCGGCAGCCACAGGTTGTGCTCCTCGGGAAATTCGAATCCCTCCGGCATCACGCCGATGATGGTGACGGACGCTTTGTCAATATGAACGGTCGAGCCCACGATGTCCGCGCGTTTGCCGAACCCGCTTATCCAATACCGGTAAGCGATGATCGCGACTGGCGCGGCTCCCGGAGCTTCATCGGCAGGCGCGAAATCCCGTCCCCGGACCGGCGGCACGCCCAGCAGCCCGAAAGTGTTGGCGGTTAATGTGGCCGCGGACATCTGAGTCGGGCGTCGGTTTCCAACGCTGAGCGCGATGGATTTTCCCCCCACAAACGCCATGCCCTCGAATGCATGCGCCTGCGCGCGCCAGTCCTCGAAATCCGGATAAGCCATGCAGCAGAGTCCGGAGGGAAAGCGCTCCTGCAGGTAAACCAGACGATCATTTAGCTGGACGAGCGGGAAGCCCCGGAACAGCATTGCGTTTACGACGGTGAACACCGTCACGTTCAATCCGATGGCGAGCGCGAGCATCGCGATGGCCGTCGTCGTGAATGCGCGATCGCGCCGCAGGCGCCGAAACGCGAAGCGCAAATCGTATAAGAGCCCTTCCAGCCACGGCAGCCCGCGGGAATCGCGATGCGCATCCTTTGAAGCTTCGATGGATCCGAAGCTCACGCGCGCCAGGCGTTGCGCCTCGGACAACGGGATGCCCCGTCGCACGTAGTCTTCAGTGGCGAGCGCGATGTGAGAAAGCGCTTCGTCGTCGAATTCCCGATCGAGGCCGGGTTTCCTGAAGAGCGATACGAGCCGGGCCCATGCCTGCCTCATGGCTCGCTCGGCGCCGACAGCACCCTGCCCATCACCGCGGCCAGGCGCTCCCACTGCTTCCGGTCTTCCTTCATCCGGCGTTTGCCGGCTTTCGTGATCGAATAGAACTTCGCCTTGCGATTGTTGTCGGAAACGCCCCACTCGGCCGCAATCCAGCCGCGTTGCTGCAATCGCACCAGCGAGGCGTAGATGGTGCCCTGATTGAGCAGCACTTCGTTTCCGCTCAGTTGTTCGATGCGGCGGGCGATGCCGTAGCCGTGCAGAGATCCCATCGCATCCAGGGTCTGGAGAACCATGAGGTCCAGGGTCCCTTGGAGCAGATCGAGTTTGGATTCGGACATGGCGGTGCTCCTGTAGTGACGCCACATGAGTATCGCACGAGTCTGTGTGGCATGTCCACGCTGAGCCGCGACCCTGCCGAGCCGCGACCCTCAGAAGCCATGAAAAATCAGCCCCACTCGCGTTTCCTCTAAAAAGACATTTCGTTTCGGAAATGTTTGAATGGATAATCGGAAGATGGGGCTGGACAATCAGGTAGTGCTGCTGGAGATGCCGGAGCAGGCGGAAGTGGAAGCGCGGGCCGCGGCGAGCAGAGCGGCGGCCGAACTCAGGACGGTGAACCGTGAACAGAGCATGCC
>JASHSD010000574.1 GCA_030036985.1 Bryobacteraceae bacterium | reverse complement strand
AACCTGAAGCTGCAGTTCGCGCGTTCCTCCGTCAGCACGCTGGTGCCCCCCGAAGGCTCAAAATCTTAAAGAATCGCAGGACTCCGGAAGGTATAACTTCTCATGCAACGGAATTTGATGGTCAAAACGGTCGTGATTGCGGCGGTCGTGCTCGCCTGTATTTTCGGCATTATCGGCTACCCGAAGTTTGTCGGCGGCCTCGGCGTCCCGACATCGTTGGCTCAGCTCGAAGCCAACATGTCGCATAACATTCACTTGGGACTCGATCTCAAGGGCGGCAGCCATCTCGTCCTGCAGGTGCAGGTGCAGGATGCCGCCAAGACCGAAGCCGATCAGACTATTGACGGGCTCCGCGCCGCCACCAAGTCCGCGGACATCAGCGTCGCCGGTTTCGACCGGACCGATCCCAAGACTCTGGCGGAGACCGATACCATCCAGATCAATATCCAAGGCGTCGATCAGACCAAAACGAGGCAGTTCCGCGACATCGTCACGGATAAGTTTCCGGACTGGGTTCTCACACCCGTCAACGCGACCGATTACCGCATGAACATGAAGCCGAGCGCGCTGGTCGATCTCAAGCGCAACACGGTCACGCAGGAACGGGAAACCATTGAGCGCCGCGTGAACGCCCTCGGATTGACCGAGCCGACTGTCCAGGACTACGGCGCGGAGGATACAAAATCGGATATCCTTGTGGAACTCCCGGGTATCGACGACCTCGCCCACGCCAAGGAATTGATCGGGTCCACCGCACAGTTGAAAATTGTCGAAGTGAAGAATGAAGGCCCGTGGCAGACACGCGACGCCGCATTGTCCGCGAAGAGCGGCATCCTGCCGCTCGGCACGCAGCTCCTGAACTGGCCCGCGGGAGTCGGCAACAGTTCCGGCGGCTGGTATCTGACGGCGCGCACGCCGGTCGTCACCGGTCCCGATCTGCGCAACGCGCGGGCGAGCACGGATCCCAATTCGCCCGGCCGCTGGGCTTGTGATTTCAGCCTGTCGCAGGATGGCGCGCGCAAGTTCGGCGCTTTCACCGGCTCCAATATCGGCAATCGCCTGGCTGTGGTTCTCGATAACCAGATCATGAGTGTGGCCACGATTCAGAGCCGGATCGACGATCAGGGCATGATTGACGGACTTGGCTCAGAGCAGGAAGCCGAAGATCTGTCCGTGGAATTGAAAACGGGCGCCCTGCCGGCGGGAATCATGTACGAGCAGGAGCGCACCATCGGGCCTTCGCTCGGCGCCGATTCCATTCGCGAAGGCGTTTATGCCGCCATCGCCGGTCTTCTGGCCGTCATTTTCGTGATGCTGATTTATTACAAGAGGTCCGGAATCAACGCCGTTCTGGCTCTGGTGCTGAATACGGTCCTGCTGCTGGCCGCGCTCTCTTATTTCGGCGCTACGCTGACGTTGCCGGGCATAGCCGGCGTCATCCTGACCATCGGTATGGCCGTCGATTCCAACGTGCTGATTTTTGAACGTATCCGCGAGGAGCTGCGGGCCGGCAAATCGATTCCGGCAGCCGTGGACGCGGGTTTCGGAAAGGCTTGGTGGACGATTGTCGATACGCACGTGACCACGATCGTGTCCTGCCTTTTCCTGTTTCTGTTCGGGACCGGCCCGGTGAAAGGCTTTGCCATCACCCTCGTGATCGGTCTGATTGCGAACGTGTTTACCGCCGTCTGGGTATCGAGAACGATTTTCGATTGGGAGCTTTCCGGGCAGCGGCAGATCACGGCGCTGAGCATATGATTTTGGCCGGCTGTAACCGGCACCAGGGGATTTTGACGATGAGATTGATTGCGCAAATTCAGTCGAGGAAAGGCGGGAACAATTTGATTCATGACGGTGTCATAAACCTTGGCGCCGTTCGTCCCGCAAGCTCGGGCGGGCAGTGATCCATGGAATTATTCAAAAATACTAATTTCGACTTTCTCGGGAAGAAGTGGCCATTCATCACAGCGTCGTTGATCCTGACCGCTGCCGGCTTCATCAGCCTTGGCATCAAGGGTGGGCCGAGGTACGGCATTGAGTTCAAGGGCGGCATGCAGATGACGGTGAAGTTCCTGAACGCTCCCCCGATCGAGAAGGTCCGCGCGGATCTGACGAAGGCGCTGGCCAGCCCGCCGAGCGTCGAAACTTTCGAGAACGGGTCGAACGAAATCGTCATCGGCACCGAAGGCGGCGCCGATACCACGCTGGCCCGCAACCGCCAGATCGTGATCGACACCATGGCGAAGAACTTCGGGCAGCCGAATAACGGCAAGCTCGACCTGAACAACGCCAGCACCTCGCAGCTGGCGGATCGTCTGCGCGATCCGTTTCAGAAGGCCGGCATTCAGCTCTCCGATCCGCAGATCGATCAGCTGGCCGCGGCGATCATGAACTATCGCAACCAGCCGCCCCGCAGCGGACTCCTGTCGAGCATCGACGAGTTGAAGGCAGTGCCTGGCGTGACGCCGCAAATTATCAATGTGCTGAAAGACCAGACTTATCTGGCGCCTTACACGGCCGCGCGCGATATCGAAATCGTCGGTCCGAAGGTGGGCGCGGACCTGCGCCAGCAGGCGATCAACGCGACCCTCTTGGCGTTGGCGGGCATGTTGGTATATATTTGGTTCCGGTTCGAATGGATCTACGGATTTGCCGCGGTGATCGCCGTCTTCCACGACACGCTGATCACGATCGGAATCTTCTCACTGTTCAACAAGGAAATCACCCTGACGGTGATCGCGGCGCTGTTGACTCTGGTTGGTTATTCGATGAACGATACCATCGTTATCTTCGACCGAATCCGCGAGAATCTGCATCTGAACCGGCGCGAGTCGCTGCACGATGTGATCAACCGCAGCGTCAACCAGACGCTGAGCCGGACCGTGATGACTTCCGGTCTGACGTTCCTCACCGTGATCGCCCTGTTCCTGTTTGGCGGACCGGTGCTGCATGGTTTCTCGTTCGCGCTGGTCGCGGGCATTATCGTCGGGACCTATTCGTCGGTTTATATCGCGAGCCCGATCGTGCTTGGTTTCCACGATTACGTGGATTCGAGAAGAAAGAAGAAAGGCATCCCGCCGCCGAGCGCGCCTCCGGTTGCGCCGGCCGCCGCCGCGGGCGGGACGCGGCAATCGGCTTCCAAGCCGGCCGCAAAGAGCCCGGCGCCCAAGAGTCCGGCTCCCAAAAGCCCGGCAAAGGTGGCGAGATAGAGTTTGTTTCTGAGCCGCGACCGTGAGGGAGCGGGCGTTTGTTCCAGGGGAGGATTTATGTTTGAGCAGACATTTGTTGATGGCGTGGGCAAAACGAAAAGCCCGTACATGATCCTGATCACAGCGGTTATCGAGCTGATCGCGATCGGCATCATCGTCATCATTCCGCTGATTTATTTCGACGCGCTGCCCGCGGCGCAGTTGGCGACGATGCTGACGGCCCCGCCGCCGCCGCCTCCACCTCCGCCTCCACCGCCGCCCCAAGCCGTGAAGGTGGTGAAAGTGGCTCCCCGGCAGCTCGACATGAGCAGACTGGTCGCGCCCAAGACGATTCCAAAAGAAATTAAGATGATCGTGGAAGACACCTCGGCGCCGACCGGCGTTATCGGCGGCGTTCCGGGCGGCGTTGCCGGTGGCGCGCTGAGCGGAATCCTCGGCAGCGTTGGCGCGGGCGTACCTCCGCCTCCTCCGCCTCCTCCGCCTCCTCCCAAGCCGAAGCCGGTGGGACCGCAGCGGATCGGCGGCAATGTGATCGCCAGCAAGATCCTCAAACAGATCAGGCCCGTTTATCCGCCGCTCGCCAAGGCCGCGCGCGTGCAGGGGACGGTTAAGTTCCAGGCCATTATCGGCAAGGATGGCACCATCCAGGATCTGAAGCTTTTGGGTGGACCGCCGCTGCTGGTTAAATCGGCAATGGAAGCGGTCCAGCAATGGACCTATCAGCCGACGCTTCTGAATGGGGATCCCGTCGACGTCATCACGACCATCGACGTGAACTTCACTCTGAACTGACGACGGCGAAACGAAC
>JASHSD010000573.1 GCA_030036985.1 Bryobacteraceae bacterium | reverse complement strand
AAAGAGCTTTGGAAATTCTACACGGTGCCCGGCGATCCGTCGAAGGGATTTGAGAATAAGGCCATGGAAGCGGCCGCAAAGACATGGGCGGGCGAATGGTGGAAGATGGGCGGCGGCGGTTCCATGTGGGACGGCATGGCCTATGATCCCTCGGAGAACCTCCTATATGTCGGGGTCGGCAACGGCACGGTCTGGTCGGCGGACGTTCGTAATGGCGGGAGGCAGGCGACGCCGAAGGACAACCTCTACATCGACTCGATCATTGCCATCAATGCGGACACCGGTCAGTTGAAGTGGCACTACCAGTGCACGCCCGGCGATGAATGGGATTACGACGCGATCGCGCACCTGATGCTTGCGGATGTCCGCATCGGCAACCGCACCCGCAAGGTGATCATGCAGGCCAACAAGAACGGGTACTTCTACGTTATCGACCGCACGAACGGCGAGTTCATCTCCGCATCCGAAATGTCGAAGGTGAGCTGGGCTAAGAGTATTGATCCCAAAACCGGGCGGCCGGACATTCATCCCGACGCGCTTTATTCTTCGACGAAGGGGACGACTGTGTTTCCGCTGCAGATGCATAACACGTCGCAGATGTCGTTCAATCCGAGCACGGGTCTGGTCTACGTTCCGATCGCCCCTGAGAACTCGTTCAACTTCGTGGCGTCGGAAGAGTATACTCCGACTCCGGGAAACCAGAATTTCGGGCTGAATCTGCGCGCGGCTCGCGGAGGCGTACCGATGGCGTCCCCGCCGGTTCACGGACCCGAGCGCATGGGTCCCGATGGAAGCAAAGTGCGCGGCGGCATTCTCAGTGCGTGGGACCCTGCCACGCAGAAGGAACGCTGGTTCGCGCTTGGCGGCGGACAGACGGGTGGCGGCACGCTGTCCCTCGCTTCGAACGTCGTATTTCAAACTCTGAGCAACGGACACCTGAAAGCGTTTACGGCGGACAAGGGTGAGCCGCTTCTGGATGTGGCGCTGCCGGTGACTTCCGGGACCGGCCCACCGATGACGTTTATGCTCGACGGCAAACAGTACATCGCGGTCATGGGGGGAAGCGGGGCGCTGGGATTTGGATTTGGAGGGGGGCGCGGGCGTGGAGCGGGACGCGGCGGCGCGGCGCCTCTCGAGCCGACAGTTGCCGCGGCGCAAAGCGGGAATAATGTTGCTCCGGCGCCCGCCGCGCCTGCGACCAATAACAATCCGAAGCTGCTTGTTTACGCTGTTCCGAACTAACGGGCGCCTCGACCGATAATTGAGGACGTTCCGTACGATTCACGCGATGGCTTCGGCCATTTGTTTGCCATTGTCAGCGATCCGGACTTCTTTGACCTGACTGGTGCGAAGGGGATTTCGCGACAGGAACGAGTTGTATACTTGTCCGTTGTGCCGACGAGACGCGCATTTGTAATCATGCCATTTTACCTACCGCCTCGGAAAAGAACTGGACCGAGGTGTTCGAAGGTGTGTTTCAGCCGGCGCTGGAGGGGTGTGGATACAGCTGTGCGCGTGCAGAGACGTCCAGAGGAAGTCTGATTGCCAGCATTGTGGAAGGTCTCATTGAGGCTGATCTGGTCATCGCCGATGTGACGGACCTCAATGCAAACGTCTTCTACGAATTGGGCGTTCGACACGCGTTGAGACGCGGCACGATCAGCGTTTCGCAAGGGACGGACCATGTCCCGAGCGATTTGCGTGGGTATTGGTTTTTGACGTACGGGCTTAGGCCGGCGGAAGTCGCGAAATTCAAAACAGAGATTAAGAGAATTGTCACCGCTTTTGAGGAGCAGCCGGACCGCGGCGATAGCCCGGTTTCTGATTACTTGGATAGCGAACAGCTTAGCTCCTCCCGGCAGATCAACCGCGACAACGTTAAGAAGCTGGGCGCACTTTTGACTGAACTATCGGGCAACAGGCTCGCCCTTCGTCAGTACATGAGTACTCGCAAGCCCCAGGTATTTTCTTTGGGCTGTCTTGGGCTTTTGATCCAGACTCTTTATGTGGACGCGGGGACTGATGTTCTCAAGCGCTGTTACGAACTCGAATATAAACTTCAACTTCTGCAGAAAGACATCTATCCCGAGCAACTGGTTAGGGAAGCATCCGAACAGACGGTAACACTCGAGGAAAAGATCGGCGAGATCAAAAACAAGATAACTAAAGGCGAGTTCACAGAGCCGGCGACGGTGTCCGCCATGGTGTGGTCTCCACGCGAAACGATCTCCGCGGGAAATGAGGCGAATCTCAAATGCGAATCTGTCTACGGCGGTGTCGCGGAGGATCCGCCGAATGATTGGGAGCAATACAACTACAGCGGGGTTGGAGCTGAATGCTCCGCATGTGCCGGTCGCGGTACGAATGTCTGCCTGGCTTGCGCGGGTGCGGGGCGCAACTGCGTAGCTTGCGCCGGGACTGGCTTCCAGTCATGCAGGGAATGCAATGGCGCTGGCAGCTCAGGCGGGGAATAACTCGCCACTACTGTCCCGGACCCGGGCCGACCCTTCGGGGCCAGCTGAGCCAGTTCGGCCGATAACGTATGGCCGGATTATCGCTATTCGCAATTCTCTTGCTCGCGGGCCTTGCGCCGCGAATACACATTGCCGCGCGGTTGAGAGCGGATCACCCGAGCAGGCGGCCGTCTACCTGCGGAGAGACCGGGCGCATCTGGAGGACGCCTGCATAGAAGCCGCCATCGGGAAACTCGGAGACTCGCGTTATGCCCCGTAGCGGACGAGCCTGCTCACCGATGCGAAGTCTGCGAATAAGCAGTGGGAGACGGCGCGGCCGGCAGTCAGGATATCTTGAACACGACGCGCGGGGAACCGCCGGCCGTCTCCCAGA
>JASHSD010000042.1 GCA_030036985.1 Bryobacteraceae bacterium | reverse complement strand
AAAGCAGTCTCCCCGAGAGCGTTCCATTCTTTCTGCAGACCTCCGTCCGGATGATTCCGTTGCGCAGACAAAACCAGAAGCGATTCTTTACTGCATTCACGTTCTGTGACCAGCCGACCCAAACTGTCCCGGTGCTGGTGCATCGGATCGCGAACACGCCGCAAGGCGGTCTCTGCTCCTTAAACTTCCTGATCGCCTCCCGGCGTTCGGCGTTCGAATGCATCTTTCTGTTACCACTCGTCAAGGCTCGACGCGTTAAGTCGTTTTCGACAACGGGGGTTGGGACTGATCAAAGACCGCGCCGGCCACCGTGATTGCATACTCGCGGACATCTGTCGGCCAGGACTGCACGCGTTGCGCAAACGCGGTCCGGTCGCCGGCGAACAATGCTCGCGTCGCTTCCTCGAAGTCCGGCAGGTTGCCCGCCATCGTGGACAAGAAACGGTAAGCTGCCTCTTGCGCCCTGCGCAGACGGTCTTTGCCCTGTCCTTCACGTCGGGCCTGCTCAACCAATTTGCGAAGCGTAATCGAAGCACCGCCCGGCTGCGCCGCCAGCCAATCCCAATGCCGCGGCAGCAAAGTCACTTCGCGGGCTACTACGCCCAGTTTGGGCCGGCCGGGGCGTGGCCTAATATCACCCGCATTCACCTCTGCCGGCGGATTTGCGTCTATTTGATCCCTCGCGTTTAAGCGCGCCAACACGTCCTCCGGCGTGCCCCGAAAATCGATTTCCACCACCTCGCTGGTCTCGTTATCAATGATCACCAGGCGCACCCAAGGGTCGGTATCGAGAGCCGCCTTGGCGCTCAGTGCTACGTGCCGCAGATCACCGGCGGCGATCCGTACCGGACCCACAAAGGCGGTATAGGTTCTTGGAAGCCGCTCCATCTGCCAATCCGTAATTTTATCCCGGATATAATAATAATAACCCGGACATAAAAGCGCCGTCAAGGTGCTTTTGTACGACGGCTGGGTCGACTTTGTGAACTGCTCTCCGGAGCACTTGCTCTGAACTGGGCGAGGGCCACCCACTTTCCGCCGGCGCTGCAACTGTCCGGCGGGCGCGGAAAACCTTACCGCGAGAGGAACGCCGCAACGCCACCGGCAACATTCTCCCGCGCGGCTTTCCATACAAACTATTTCGTTGTGCTCTTGGCTAGAGTGTGATAACGTCCTGTATCACACTGTGGCACGTTATGCACTGACCGCGCGGTGAAGCGAGAGCAGTTGTATATACTCGCTGACTCTTGAGTCGGCGCAGGCCCACACATCGAAACGCTGCCCTCTATGGCCATCGACAAGCGCCTGCAGCTCTCCTTGTACCACATAAGTCTGCCGCATTGCGACTGAAACTTGCCTGAAGCGAACCGTGGCGCGCACACTTGTGCGCGCGGCGTCCCGACTCTTCGGGAAGCAATCCCCGGGCCGACTCGGCGGTGGGCACCGGTGTTAGGAAACCTATTTTACAAAAAACTGACATTTTCGTCACAACGTCAAACAAGCTTCCAACTGAAACTTGATGTGGCGGGTATCTACGTTCTGCGAATGGCAGGGCAACGAGCTGACCCGGACCGAAATCCAGGGAAGGAGGCTTTATGAAGATGACGATTGAAAGAGCGAAAATCGGTATCAGAGTTCGCCAGGGCGCACGTGGATTGCGAATGGTCCTGCTACCGGCGCTTCTGGCAGCGGTGAGCCTGTCCGCGTCGGCGCAGACTTACATCGAGTTCAGCGTGCCCGGCGGTACTGACCCAACAGACATCAACGACAGTGGATTGATCATCGGAGATTCCGCTGGTAAAGGATTCGTTGGCGCCGCCAACGGCCCGTTCACCACCTTTGCTGTTCCGGGAGCCGACGGGACTCAGGCCAACAGCATCAACGACTCAGGGGTAATCGCCGGGCTTTGGCTTGACACAAACGCCGTCCGTCACGGATACGTTCGCGCCGCCAACGGCGCCATAACGACCTTCGACGATCCCGACGCCAACGAAAAGATCTCGAGCAAGGGCACTTTCCCCGAGAGCATCAACGCGGTCGGGGAGATCGCCGGATACTGCACCTGCAGCGGCTTTCAGGGATTCGTCCGCTCCGCCGGCGGCGTCATAACCAACTTCACAGTTCCAGGCGCTTCCGGGACTTACGCCTACAGCATCAACGCCGGCGGGGAGATCGCCGGAGACTACTATGTCGCGAGCGGCGCCAACGACACGACGGTCGTTTATCACGGATATATCCGCTCTGCCGACGGCGCCATA
Organism: Bryobacteraceae bacterium; assembly: GCA_030036985.1. GTDB lineage: Bacteria > Acidobacteriota > Terriglobia > Bryobacterales > Bryobacteraceae > BOG-234. The sequence goes on along the minus strand of JASHSD010000042.1, from coordinate 1,298 downwards.
ACGACCTTCGACGCGCCCGGCGCGGGCTCGGCCCCGTCCACCGGCTTCGCCGAAGCCCAAGGGACTTTCGCCAGGAGCATCAACGCGAATGGAGAGGTCGTCGGATACTACATTGACGAGAACTTCGGTTATCACGGATTCGTTCGCTCCGCGGACGGCGTCATAACGACCATCAACGCGCCCGGCGCCGGCAAGGGCACTAACCCGGGGACGGGTGTCTCCCTGGGAACCAAGCTCAGCGCTGTCAACGACAATGGCGTCATCATCGGATATTACATTGACCCGAACGAGGGTACTCACGGATTTATGGTCTCCGCCAGCGGCGTCATAACGAACCTGAATGCCCCGGACGCGAACGGAGGAACTATCCCCGCCGGCATCAACGACGACAATGTGATTGTCGGAGATTTCAATAACGCAAGCAACGGCGAATATGAGGGATTTCAGCTGACCCCGTAGTCATGCCCTCCCCATGGCGGCTGGCCCGGATCACGAGGATACTTGTGACCGGGCCGCTTTCGACAGGGGCCGTCACGGCGGGGACTTAGGACGTGTCATCAAATACCCAATCCGTTTGCGAAAACCGCTTGCTTGCGCGCGCGGCTCGGAATGGGCTTCTGAGCCATGACCGCAAGGGAGTCAGGATGAGGTAAGCGCCGAGATGAGTCTCGGCGCGGCAAGCACGAGTGCTTGCGCCACAATGATGGCGGACACGCGACTTCAGTCTCGTCTCTAAATGTCGGCCCCAAAAACGCGACTGAAGTCGCGTGACCGGTTCTTTCAAGCTTGCGGGCACGGAAGCCGCAAGCGAAAACGCGCTCCGGAGGATTCCGTTTCTTCCGCCCACAGGTCGCCGCCATGATCGAGGAGCGTTTGACGCGAGAGCGCCAGCCCGAGGCCGAGACCGTTCTTTCCCTCCGACGTGAACGGCTGGAACAAACGCTCGCGGACGGATGGCGGAATCCCCGGCCCCGTATCGTCAACGCGTACGAGCACGCAGTCTTCTTTCCGCTCGGCGCGAATCTCAACGCATCCACCGTTGGGCATCGCCTCCAGCGCGTTACCGATGAGATTGAGGAAAACCCGCTCTATGCGCGTTCGTTCCAGCGGAAGCTCGATCGAAGGATCAACTTCCGATTCGATCCTGATGCCGCGCTGTTCCGCCGGAGCGGACTGGTTTTCCGAAGCCGCGGCGATCACCTCGCTCAGCCGGCACATTTCGGGCGCGCGCGTACGGCCGCGCGACACCTCGACAAGTTCGTTCAGAAGGTCGTTGATCGCGCGGGAAGAACGATAGA
>JASHSD010000572.1 GCA_030036985.1 Bryobacteraceae bacterium | reverse complement strand
AAACGGCCGGGCGCCGGTGGGCACGGCCTTCGACCTGATCTTTATCGCGCACAATCTCGAGCGCGTGGCGGATCACGCCACGAACATCGCCGAAGACGTCCTTTTCCTCATCAAAGGCGTGGATGTAAGACATCATCATTTGACCTGATACTTGTAGTAACAATCGGGTTAACTTCGTAACAGTTTCTTCACATCATAGTCATTCAGTTTCCAAGAACGCCCGCTAAGCTCAAAGCTCGCGTCGCAATCCAACGTGTGTCGGAACATGCCGCCTCAGGCGCAGTTCCAAGTTGAGTTGCGCTCAGGGGTTAGCTTCAAACCCGGAGATTTTTTCCGGGACTTCAAAAGGGAGAACTGAATGAATCCAGGCAAGATATCCGTTCGCCGGGCTTCGTTCCTGCTGGCATCCATGCTGGTGGGCACGGCTCTGTTCGGCGCAACGGACGACACTACTAGTACTACAGCAGCAGCAGTTCCAGCAAATTCAACGACCAGCGCCGCATCCGCCGCGCCGTCACAGAACGAAGAGATCCAGCGCCTGAAGGCCGCTCTCGCCGAGCAGCAGAAGGAACTACAGGCGCTTCAGCAGATGCTGAAGAATCAGCAGCAGATGATCGAAAAGGCCACGGCTGCAACACCCGCGCCCGCGGCTGCCACGGCAGCGGCCTCGTCGCCCGCGCCGGCGCCGCATGTGAACCTCGGCGACGTAGCCAGCCTCGTGCCGGTTCTGCCCGTCCTGCCGTCGCCGACTCCGACGCCGATCCCGGTCACCATCGCGGAGCCGGGGCCGAAGCCGAATCCGCAGGCCGGCTCCACGCAGAACGCCGGCGGCGGCAATCCGTGCGAAGCTCCGCCGGACGCCAACCAGGTTCCGCCCTATCTGCGCCTCGGCAACGTCTGCGTAGTTCCGGTCGGCTTCATGGACTTGACGCCTTTCTGGCGCAGCGAGAACGCGGGATCCAGCATGGGTTCCAACTTCGGCAGCGTTCCCTTAAACAATGCGGCCAACGGAAATCTTTCGGAAGCCAAATTCACCCTGCAGAACTCCCGTATCGGCTTCCGCATCGATGGCGATTGGAAGGGCGCCCACTTCATCGGCTACAACGAATTCGACTTCAACGGCACCAGCGGCGCGGCGAACATGCAGGTCACCAACGGCGCCATCGTTCCGCGCCTTCGCCTGTTCTGGGTGGACGTGCGCAAGAACGGCTGGGAGTTCCTCGGCGGCCAAAGCTGGAGCATGCTGACGCCTAACCGCAGAGGTCTTTCCGCGTTGCCTGGCGATCTCTTCTACGGACAGGAAATAGACATCAACTACCTTGCGGGCCTGACCTGGTCGCGGCAGGGCGGCGCACGCATCATCCGCCACTTCGGCGACAAGGTGGCTTGGGGCTTCTCCGTGGAACAGGCCGACCAGTACATGGGCGGTTCGGGGGGCGGCTCGACCATCACCCTGCCTGCGAATCTTACCGGCCTTGCCACCACCCAATTTGACAACGGCGCAGGCTTGTCATCAAGCCCGGCGGGAAGCTATCTCTCCACGCCGACCCTCACGCCGGACTTCATCTCCAAGCTGGCCATCGATCCCAATTCGCGCTTCCACTTTGAAGTCGGCGGCGTCATAAGCACCTTCGAGACGGCGCTCAACCAGAGTTCGACTGGGGTTGTCGCCATCAAGGCTCCGTACAATATCCACCCCGAAACCTATGGCGCGGGTCTGCTGTTCGGCGTCAACGTCGGACTCACCGAGAATCTGCGTTTGATCAGCACCAACTTCTGGGACGACGGCGAGGGCCGCTATCTGTTCGGCGAGGTGCCCGACATCGTCGTTCAGGGGAACGGCAGCATCAATCCTCTGCACTCCGCCGCCACGATCGACGGCCTCGAAGCCACAATCGGGCACACCCTGCTCTACGCCTACTATGGCGGGATCTACGCCGGCCGCGACGTGGTGATCGACGCCAACGGCACAAGCCTAGTCGGATACGGTTACACTGGTTCCAGCCAGAACCGCGCGATTAACGAAGCCACGTTCGGGTTCAACCAGACCCTCTGGGCCAATCCGCGCTACGGCGCCATCAACTTCATGGGCCAGTACGAGTGGCTGGAGCGCGGTCTCTGGTACGCATCGGCGGCCGGGCCCGATCAGGCCCATGACAACACCATCTACTTGGATCTTCGGTACACTTTGCCCGGCTCCATGCCGAATTTCTAAACGATTCGTAACGTAACTGAAACATAGGGGTGGGACACTTTTACTGGTGCCCGCCCCTTTTTGCATCAGGAAAGGACACAAACTCAAATGAATAAGATTGCACTACCGGGCCTTGCGGTGTTTGCCGCCCTGTTCGCGACCTCCGCGATGGGAGCGGAGACCATCAACGCGGCTGGCGCCACCTTCCCCGCGCCGATCTATCAGAAATGGTTCGGAGAGTTCAAGGCGGCGCACTCCGATATCCAGATCAACTATCAGGCTATCGGCTCCGGCGGCGGCATCCGCCAGCTCACCGCGGGCACGGTCGATTTCGGCGCTTCGGATATGCCGATGACCGACGAGCAGCTGAAGGAAATGAAGATCAAGCCCCTGCATTTCCCGACCGTACTGGGAGCGGTGGTGCTTTCTTACAACGTTCCGGGCGTCAGCACCAGTCTCAAGCTCACTTCGGAAGCCATCGCCGGCATCTACCTCGGCGACATCAAAAAGTGGAACGACTCCAAAATCGCTTCGGCCAATCCCGGCGTGAAGCTGCCGAACAGCGACATTCAGGTGATCCATCGTTCCGACGGCAGCGGCACCACGTTCATCTTCACCGACTACCTGTCCAAGGTCAGTCCGGAATGGAAAAGCAAAGTCGGAGCCAACACCTCGGTCAGCTGGCCGGCGGGCCTCGGCGGCAAAGGCAACGACGGCGTCGCCGGTCTGGTCAAGCAGACTCCGGGCGCCATCGGTTATGTCGAGCTGATCTACGCCGTGCAGAACAAGATGGCGTTTGCCGACGTGAAAAACGCGGCCGGCAAATTCGTCGTACCCAGCTTTGCGAGCGTGACCGCCGCGGCGGCGAACTCGAAGCAGATGCCGGCCGATTTCCGCGTCTCCATCACCGACGCTCCGGGCGCGGCTTCTTACCCGATTTCCAGCTTCACCTGGCTGCTGATCCCCAGCGAAATCAAGGATGCCACGAAAAGAAGAGACATCGCGGAATTTCTGCAGTGGATGCTGACCACCGGCCAGAAAGACTGCGAGTCCCTCAGCTACGCGCCGCTGCCGAAGAGCGTCGTGGCGAAGGAAGAAAAACAGATCGCTTTGATCAAATAACCCATGGCCACTTCGTCCGCCGCCGTTCCCCGATCCTCTTCCATACCCAAACGCCGGTTCGGCGCCGACGAAGTGGCCTATGGCTTTACTCTGTTCTTTGCCCTGCTCATTATTGCCGTAACCAT
>JASHSD010000571.1 GCA_030036985.1 Bryobacteraceae bacterium | reverse complement strand
GGGTGGACGCCTTCAACGTCCTGAACAACGTCAATTTCAGCACGCCTGTGAACACCCTGAACGCTCCAAACTTCGGCCAGATCACGAGCGATATCACGGCGCCTGGAAGCGCGGAAGGAGACCCGCGGATTCTGCAGCTCTCGCTGAAATACGCGTTCTGAGCGCCACGCGGAGATCTGATGGGGGGCGGGCGCCCTCGCCCAAAGCCGGTCCCCTGACAGGCTTCGACTAAAAAACGGTGTGGTTCCGTTAACCGGCCAGGGGGGCTCTTTTCAAGAATGGGCGGCACGGAACCCGCCGTGATAAGTTCTGTTCAGCATGAGGTTCATGACTCACCGGGCTCCGTGGGTTGCGCTTGTGATCTTTTGCTTTTCCCCCTGGACGCTCTCCGCGCTCGATCCCCACCGCGCCCTCACCCAATACACCCGCACCATCTGGACCCAAGCCCAAGGCCTTCCCCAGGACACAGTCCGCTCCCTTGCTCAAACCCCCGACGGATACCTCTGGGTCGGCACCAAAGAGGGCCTCGCCCGCTTCGACGGCTATGATTTTCTGACTTTCACGCGCGAACACGGCGACATCCCCAACGACACTGTCGGCAAGCTCGTGACCGCGTCGGACGGCTCGCTCTGGATCGGTACGTCATCCGGCCTCGCACGATACGCGAATGGCCGATTCCACCGCTTCACCGGTAAACAAGACCCGGCGGCCGGTCCTGTCACTTCCATAGCGGAAGATCATCGGGGGATCATCTGGATCGCTTGCGACGGCAATCTTTACTACGGCGGATCGGGCGGCTTTACGATGGTTTCCAAACAGCAAATCGCGCCCGTCGGCGCTCTGCAATCCGTCTATGAAGATCGCCGTCACCAGATCTGGATAGGCGGCTCCCGCGGACTCATGAGACAGAACGGCAGCGCATTCGTCAAAGTCCTGGGAGCCAAAGACCTCGGCGGCAGCTTCATCACCTCGTTCCTCGAAACCGACGAAGGCCTCTGGGCAGGCGGCACCAGAGGGATCATGCTGCTCCGCCCGGACGGAACCCGCCGCATATACACCACCGCCGACGGCCTGCCCAACAACTTTGTGCTCGCCATGAAGCAGGACAGCGCCGGCAGTATATGGGTCGGAACTTACGGCGGCCTCAGCAGGCTGGAACACGGCCGTTTCGTCATTTTCAACAGCAACAACAAAGACGGCCGCGACTGGGTCTGGTCGCTGCTGGAAGACCGGGAGCACAACCTGTGGGTCGGCATGAACGGAGGCCTGAACCGTTTTCGCGACAACCTTTTCAGTAACTATGGCGTGGCCGAAGGCATGCCCAGCGACGACCCGTATGTGGTCCATCAGGACAAGCGCGGAGTCGTCTGGGTTGGCTACCATGACAGCGGCCTGGTCGCCATAAACGGCTCGGCGCGAAGGACCTGGACCACGCGCGACGGCCTTCCAAGCAACGAGATTTTTGCCATTCGCGACACCAAATCCGGCGATCTGCTCGTTTCCACGCGCAAAGGCCTTAGCCTTATGCGCGGCGCCGGATTTACAAACTACAAGGTCGTGGACGATACCGGAAGAACCGCCGTCTACGACGCGCTCGAAGACCGCGACGGCGACATCTGGGCCGCCACGGCACGTGGTATTTACAAGCGTGTCGCTGGAAAATGGAAAGCAATCGTTCCGGAGTCGGCCGGCGACGCGGCTTATGCGCTCGTTCTCGCCGAGGGGCTGGACGGAAGCATATGGGCCGCAACCACCAATGCCGGTTTCTGGCGTATCGACGCCAAAGGCCGGCCCCGCCTCTATACGCTCAGAGACGGACTCAACGAGAACCAGGTCCGCTCGCTTTACCAGGACCCGGATGGCACTCTGTGGATCGGCACCTTCGGCGGCGGCCTGAACGCCCTGCGCAACGGCGTCTTCGCCCACTACGAGCTGAACGACGGGCTGCTGAGTAACAACATCGCCCATATCGAAGACGATGGCAAAGGCTTCCTCTGGCTCAGCACCACGCGCGGCATCACGCGCGTTTCCAAGCGTGAACTGGCCGATTTTGCCGCGCATAAAATCGCCGCGCTGCATCCGGAAAATTACGGTCTGGACGACGGCCTCCGCAGCGCCCAGTGCGCGCCCGCTTCACCCGCGAGCGGAGGCGGAACGCGAACCCGCGACGGCAGGCTCTGGTTCACGACCATGCATAATCTGGCAATCATCGACTCTGCCAATGTCGCCCCTCGCCGCCGAACCGAATTGCCCACGCCGATTCACATTCTCGAAGTCTCAGCCGACGGGCGTGCGATGAGCCTGCTCGGTCCCGGCGGCAGAATCGACCCCGGCACACGCCGGCTGGAATTCCGTTTCGTGGGCATTTCCCTTGGAGCCCCGGAGCGCATTCGTTATTCCTGGCGTCTCGAGGGACTCGACATGGATTGGAGCCCCGCTGTGCGGCGCCGGGTTGCCAGTTACAGCCCGATGCCTCACGGCCACTACCGGTTTCTGGTCCGTGCCTCGCTTCCCGGCGGTCCCGAGAGCGAAACATCCTGGAGTTTTGAAATTGTGCCGCATTTCTATGAGCGCGCCTGGTTTCTCTGGCTCGCCGCGGTGCTCGCCGCCGCGGCGGTCTGGGCGGCTTATCGGGCGCGGATCAGCCGCATGCAGGGCCGGCTCAGGCTTGTTTACGAGGAACGTGTGCGCCTTGCCCGCGAAATTCACGATACGCTCGCGCAGGGCTTCGTCGGCATCTCGGCGCAGCTCGATGTGCTCGCCATGGAACTCGGCGGCGATAACGCTCGCGCCCGCCAACTCCTGAATCTCGCGCGCAAAATGGCCCAGCACAGCCTGACCGAAGCCCGGCGGTCTGTCATGAACCTGCGTGCCGGAGAACTGGAGACGAGCGACCTTTCGTCCGTCCTCACCGCCGCCGCCCAACGCTGGACGGCCGGCACGTCCATTGAGGTTCACGTCGATGTCTGCGACCTCAGCCGGCGCCTTTCGGAAGATATGGAACAGAACATACTGCGCATCGCCCAGGAAGCCGTGACGAATTCGGTCAAGCACGCGCGGGCGTCGTCGGTGCGGATCGAACTCCGGCGCGAAAAGGAATCCGTACGGCTGACCGTGGAAGACGACGGACAGGGCTTCGAACCGCCCGCCGCGTTCTCCGTTTTCGGAGGCCACTTCGGAATTCTCGGTATGCGCGAACGCGCCGAGAAGCTGCGCGCTCGATTCCTGCTGGACAGCAGCCCCGGCCATGGAACCAACGTGGAAGTGACGATTCCCCTCGCTCTCAATGAAAAACGGAATATCTGATTCGCGACGCATTCGCATCCTGATCGCGGAAGATCACTTTATCGCCCGCGCAGGCATGGCCGCCGTGGTGAATGCGCAGCGCGACATGACGGTTGTGGCGGAAGTGGTCAACGGCGAAGAGGCTGTTGCGGCTTTCGACGAGCACCTCCCGGACATCACGCTGATGGACATGCGCATGCCTGGCATGAACGGCTTCGAAGCTCTTGGCACGATCCGGACGCGCCATCCTTCCGCCCGCATCGTGGCGCTCAGCACGTTTGGCGGCGATGAAGACATCCGCCGGGCTCTGATGGCGGGCGCGAAGGCGTACCTCACCAAGGACGTGCTGCACGACGAACTCCTGCTGGCCATCCGCGCTGTTCACAGCGGCGAAAGCTACCTGCCCGCCGCGGTTCGAGCGACGCTCGACGCCGAAAAGCCCCACCCCGACCTGAGCACGCGGGAGTTGGAAGTGCTCGAACTGATCGTCCAGGGCCTGACCAACAAGCAGATCGCTTTCCGTCTCGACATCGCCGAAGACACGGCCAAGAACCATGTCAAGAATATCCTGAAGAAGCTCGGCGTCGACGACCGCACTCAGGCAGCCACTCGCGCCATCCAGCGCGGCATCATCCACCTGCACTGATTGCTTGCCGGCGTTTTCAACGCGAGGGGTCGCCGACCTCTGTCATTGCCTTTTGCCCGAGCGTCGAAGCCGATTCCGGGCAACGCGGCTTCGGATCGTCCGGAACGTCGGAGATACGGGGCCCGAAGCAACCCTCCTTCTGCTTGCGTACTTTGAGGGTGCGGAAGCGTGATGGTCAGGAACATGTCCCCCAATAACCAATCCTTTTGCGAAAAACCGCTTGCTTGCGCGCGCGGCTCGGAATGGCTTCTGAGCCATGACCGCAAGGATTGCGCGGCAGTGCGGTACGAAAAAAAGCCCCCGGCGTGCGCCGGGGGCTCATGCTCAAACAGCAGGGTTCAGCTTACCGGCTAACCTGGACGCTGGTTCCACCGCCAGGGGCGCCAGTGCCGGGGTCACCGTTGGAGACCACCTTGACCCAAAGAGCATCCTTGTCCTTGAAGTACGAAGTGTCGCCAGCCGTGCGCAGCGCAGCCAGGCTGTTTTGCTGCGTACCCGAAGCCGCGGTGTTGAATCCCGGCAGCTGGAAGATTACCCAGGAGCCTTTGTCCAGTTCCGTCAGGGAGAGGGACACGGTCGGCCTTTCGGTGGTCACCTT
>JASHSD010000570.1 GCA_030036985.1 Bryobacteraceae bacterium | reverse complement strand
TTCGCCGCATTGTCGAAGTGTTCGCTCCCGCACTGGCCAATGCGCCAAACCAGCAGGCTGCTGACCTGATCCTCGAGCAAATGATGAGGTATGTTCATCAGTCCAGACTGCCCCGACGTAAACGGAAACGCCCTCCCTATCCCAGGGAGGTCTGGAAAAGGGGCGGCACCTTCCCCAACAGGAAAGCATGACACCGTTGACGCAGCGTCAAAAAACTATGTGGCATTGGGTTGCCAACCTGCCCTACAGTTTCCGATTCTGGTGGCCGGTCGCCCCCGGCCCGGATGTACTGAGGCCTGTGCCACCATTCCGGGGCGAAGCCAGGGTTCGCTTCAGGCCTGTGGTCTTGAGATGTCGAATCCACAAACGCGACTGAAGTCGCGTGTCCGAGCCGTAAAATTCCGGCATACTGGAATCAGCGAATGGCGTATCGGTTGGAGCACGACGAATCGGTGGCCTCGGGCCTGCGGCGGGTGATTGCCGAGGAAATCGAGTCGGCCGGCGAGGGCCTTTCCGGCGGGAAAAAGACCGCGCGCGACGCCGCCATTCACGACGCGCGCAAGAGCATCAAGAAGGTCCGCGCGACGCTGCGGCTCGTGCGCGAGCAGATGGGAGACGTCTGGAAACCGGAAAATGCGCGGCTGCGGGATATCGCCGCGAGGCTTTCGCAATTCCGCGATGCGCTCGCCATCATCCAGACGTTCGACGATTTGAAGAACCGATACAAGGACGAAGCCGCGGGAACGCGTCTGCGCTCGATTCGCACGGGCCTGGTCAAACGCCGCAGGGAATCGAGCCAGGAAGAGGATATGGGGATCGTTCTCAATTCCGCCGCGGCGGGCCTGCGCAGAATTTCGAGACAGGTAAAGAACTGGCCGCTGGCGGGGAATGGATTCGAGATTATCACCGCGGGGCTTGAAAAAACGTATCGCGACGGACGCAAGGCGCTGGAGCATGCGCACAGAGACCCGAACCCGGAGAACTTTCACGAGCTGCGCAAACGGGTGAAGGATCACTGGTATCACATCCGCCTGCTCGAAGGCCTCTGGACCGACGTGATGAGCGCGTATGAAAAGAGCCTCAAGGATCTGGAAGACTGGCTCGGCGAAGACCACAATCTGACGGTTCTGAAGGAAACGGTCACGGCGGAGCCGGCATCTTACGGCAAGCCGACGGAGATCGACCTGATGGTCGAGCTGATCGAAAAATATCAGAAGGAACTTCGGGCCGACGCCGTTCCGCTGGCGGAACGAATCTATGAAGAGAAGCCGGGCGAGTTCAGCCGCCGTATGAAACACTTGTGGGATTCGTGGCACGCCGAAACGGAACACGGACCTTCGCGCACGGCCGCGTGAGCCTGTCGTCAAGCCGGCAGTTCGACCTCGATCTCGCGCACCTCCGACGTCGGCGACCGCTCTGCATTGAGCACATCCCAATAGATCCGGATCGCCTCCGCGGCGCGAGCGAGCAATTCCTCGGCAGAACTGCCTGTCACGAGAATCGTCGGGAGTTCCGGCACGTAGGCGCTCAGGCCGTTCGGGCCGCTTTCCGTCACCAGCGAATACTTGCGGGTCATGTTTTGTCGTCCTCAATACCAGTTTGCCTTAAAATTGCGCGGTATGTGCCGGGTCTGACATCGTCCCCGAGTCTGCCTGACACGACCGTAATCCGTCCATCGTCGGATTGGAACACGCGGTGGTCGCCGGAGGTCCGAACAAGCCGCCAACCGGCGTTTTCGAGTTTCCTGATGACCTCGCGCACCTTGAACGGCACCACTTCAGTCTATCGGGCAATTTTCAGCGCGAGATTTCAGCCCGCCGCATGAAGCACCTCCGGGATTTCTGGCGCGCCGAGCCGGCTCACCGACATTCGCGCACGGCCGCCTGAGAAAATAGGATCGCCTTTACACCGCCGCATCTCGTCATGTCTGTCAGGGGAACATCCCCGAACGAAAGGAGCGATCGTGAAACCAAGACTGAACCCGTTCACCGCCGCGCCTGCCGCAATGGGAGCGTGGCGCGAGTGGGGACAAAGCATCCTCCGGAGCGGCCTCGAAGAGAGCCTGGTGCGGTTGGTGGAGATCCGCGCCTCGCAAATTAACGGCTGCGCGGCTTGTCTCTATATGCACACCGCCGAAGCCCGACAACAGGGTGAGACGGAGGAGCGTCTCTACCTGGTCGATGCATGGCGCGAATCGCCGCTCTACAGCGACCGCGAGCGCGCGGCGCTGGCATGGACGGAGGCGCTGACCTTGATCTCCGAGACCCGGGCGCCCGACGATGTTTACGAGGCGCTCCGGGCACAGTTCAGCGAAGAGGAACAGGTGAAGCTGACCCTGGTAATCGTCGCGATCAACGGGTGGAACCGGCTCAATGTCGGTTTCCGAACGGTGCATCCGGTGGGAGCGCGCAAGGGGGCCTGACGGCGGGGGCGGAGCGGGGATCATTCATCTGGCTTGCGGTGTCAAACCACGTATGCGGGCCGTGGTCGCAATCCTTTTCGCCTTGTTCGGAGCCGCGCAGGCGCAGGAATTCGAAGTGGCTTCCATACGACCATCGGCGCCCGACAGTCCGACGTTTATGCAGGCGCATCCCGGAGGTCGGCTGGACGTTTCACGCGCGACTTTGCGGGCGTTGATGGCGCTGGCGTGGCGTGTGCAGTCGTATCAGGTGGAAGGCGGACCTGTGTGGGTGCGCTCCGAATATTTCAACGTCAGTGCCAAGGCGGCGAGCAATCCCGACGAAGCCACGTTGTTGCTGATGATCCGGTCATTGCTGAAGGAACGATTCTCATTGAAACTGCATACCGAGACGCGCGTGGCGCCTGTTTATTTTCTGGTTGTGGATGGCAACGGAACAAAGCCAACACCGGGTCTGAAGGTTGCCGCTGACGCGAGCGCGCCGGGAGAAATCGGCATGGGGCAGAATCATGTGGAGGCCCACGGCATTTCCATATCGCGGTTGGCCGAGGCGCTTTCCATGCAGCTCGACAGGAAGGTGGTGGCTAAAACGGGCCGCTCCGGCAAATTCGACATCGCGCTGCGCTGGACTCCAGATGCACACCAGGCAACCATTTCTTCGACCGACGTGGCCGACGTGCCCGCCGATGCCCCCGCTCTTTTCACCGCCATTCGCGAGCAACTCGGATTGAAACTGAAACCGGGCAAGGCTCCGGTCCAATTCATTGTGATCGATGGCGCGGAAAAACCGACGGCCAATTAAGCCCGGCGCTTGCGGCGGCAAAGCAGCATTCCCGTCAGAATTCCCGCGAGGAACGCAACGCCCAGTTGCCGGTAATCCGGGAAGGCGATGAACCTGGTTCCCGACGGCGTGACTTCGACCACGCCCGCCGGACTGGTTTGCACACCGCCGCCGCCTCCGCCGCCGAGCATCTTTCCTCCGCCCGCGCCGAAACCGAAGCGCACGCGCGCGACGGGAATGACCGTGCAATCTCCGGTCGTAACCGGGTCGCCATAAACGGACTTGACGGTTGCGGCCGATTGCAGCCGCTCACCCATGCCTTTCAAAGTCTCCTGAACATCCATGCACCAATGATCACAGAGTTTGATTCGTGAGGATGATCGCTCCCTCGCGGTCGCGGCTCGGTATGGGTGCGGCTCGGTATGAGGAGTCGCGGGGGAGTGACTCGTTAGATTTCCCGGCGACCTTCCATGGCTTTCCACATCGTGACTTCATCGGCGAATTCCAGATCACTGCCCACCGGCACGCCCATCGCGATCCGCGTCACCTTGATTCCCAGCGGCTTCAGAAGCTTTGAAAGATAGACCGCGGTAGCTTCGCCTTCAACCGTCGGGTTCGTCGCCGCGATCACTTCCTCGATCGCGCCCCTGGCGATCCGATCCACCAGGCTCTTGATCTTCAACTGCTCCGGCCCGATTCCGCGCAGCGGCGACAGCGCTCCGCCGAGCACGTGATACAGCCCGTTGAACTGCCGCGTCACT
>JASHSD010000569.1 GCA_030036985.1 Bryobacteraceae bacterium | reverse complement strand
AGCACCTGCTCTTTGCCGACCACCGCGATGTTGTTTTCGGCCACGCAGGCCGCCACGCACGTGCCGCAGCCGACGCAGGCGGTCAGATCGATGGCCATGCCCCAGGCATAACCCTCGTATTTGAAGGTCTGCGGAAAAATTGTCAGGTAATTCGGAGGGAGTTCGCTCTCTTTTTCCGAAAAATACGGATCTTTCTTGAATTCATCCAGCGTGCCCGCGTGCACCGGCGCGCGGCCTTCCATGGCGAAGTGGTGCTGCACGGCCGCGAGGCGGAACGTCTTGCCCAGTTTGCGCACGCTCGCGCCAGTCACAAAATAAGGACTGTTGGCGGGCCGCAGCGGATAAACGTCGAAGCCGGCGCCGTTGCCCGCGCGTCCTGCGCGCGTGCGTCCGTAGCCCATCGTCAATGCGATCGAGCCGTCGGGCTGTCCCGGAATGCGCCAGACGGCCCCCCAAACGGTGTGACCGTTGTAATCGATGGCGACTTGGTCTTCGTCGGTGACTTTCAGCTCGTCGGCCGTTTTGGGACTGATGATAACCGCGTTATCCCAGGTGAGACGCGAAATCGGCCGCGGCAGCTCCTGCAGCCACGCGTTATTGGCATAGCGGCCGTCGAGAATAAACGGATCGCTGTGGAAGGAAAGTTCGTAACCGCCGGTCGCCGTATTTGCGGCCTGCGCCGGAATCAGCTTCGCGGTTGCGCTCACCGCGGCAGGCGCGGATCCCTGGATGAAACCGTCGTGCACCGAGTGCTTCCACCAGGTTTCGTAATCGGCTCCCGTGTGCTTGCCGCGCCAGTAATCGCGAACGGTCTCGTAGGTGGACTTCTCGGGGTTATCCGTAAACGCCGCGAGCATCTCGTGCAGCGATTTGCCGCCGTAGAGCGGAGCGATCATCGGCTGAATGATGGTGACCGTGCCATCGTAGGCGGGCGCGTCGCTCCAGTGCTCGAACGCATGCGCCTGGGGGATGTTCCACTGGCAGATTTCCGAAGTCTCGTCGAGCCGGTCGCCCAATCGAATTCTCAGCTTCGCTTTTTGAATCGCGCCTCGGAGGTTCAATTCGGGCGGGGTCATGAAAACGGGATTGCCGCCGAGAATCAGCAGGACGTCGACTTGGTCGGAATTGAGATCGTTCACCAGCGACTGCAGATCGGCCCATTGATCGACGGGCTTCGCTTCGACCGGCGGGGTGAAGACAATCGTCGTGCCGTTATTGCCCAGCACCTGATTGATGTAGTGAACGACAGCGTGCACTTCGGGCGACTGATCGTCGCCGGCGATGACGATGGATTTGCCCTTGGCGGCCTGCAGGTCCTGCACCAGGGCGCTGTAGAATTTCGTGTCCGAGAGCGGGCCGTTCGCGGCGCCGCCGCTCAGCGCCGCCGCCAGGCCGCGGACAAATCCGACAACTTCGGAGGGCTTGATGGCCTGGCGATGATCGGCCTTGCAGCCGGTCGCGGTGGGGGTGGTTTCAACCGCATAATAACGGCTCTGGGTAGTGTTGCCGCCGCGCATAATGCGCTTCGAAACGAAGTCGCGCGCGTAACGGACGCCGCCCGGCCCGGCGCCCAGGAAAGTGCCGTCGACCGACAGCACCACGTCCGCCTGATCGAACTTATAAATCGGATTCAGGAACTGGCCGAAAGCCATCTGCGTTCCCATCCGGCGGCCATGGCCTGTGGGTTCCCACTGATACCACTTGGCCGACGGATACAGTTTCAGCACGTCCTGCATCTGGCCGTACAGCGTGGGCGAGGTGATGGTTTCGGTCAGGATGCGGATGCCCGCGCCCTGCTTCGACTGCTGGCGCGCCAGCAGGTTGATCAATGTTTCTAGAAAAGAAGGAAACGATCGGGCTTCGTCGATAAAGTTGGTGGTCTGCAGCCGGTCGGGATCGTAGAGGCCGAGGATGGAAGCCTGCGTCGGGACATCCGTCGAACCAAGGCTCGCGGGGTGGTTGGGATTGCCTTCGACCTTCGTCGGCCGGTATTCGTGTGTCTCGACGAGCACCGGATTGGCGATGCCGCTGACCGGAAACGCCGACGCGAAGAAAATCGGCTTGCCGGGGATCAACTGCTCCGGCGCTTCAACGTACGGCATCAGGTATTCGGTAGGCTGGCGGCTGCACGCCGAGAGCCCGGCGAGCGCGAGCGACGCGCCCATGATCTTCAGGAAATTACGCCGGCCTTCGTCGTCAATCCACTCGGAGGCCTGGCGGGGAAATTCGCGGTGCAGGAATTCCTTGAAGCCTTCGACGGAAGTGAGTTCGTCGAGGCTGCGCCAGTAACCGGCGCCTTTGGCCTTTTCCAGCCGTTCCCGAATCGATGCGAGATTCAACAGCCCTTTTGAGCCGCTGTTGGAAAAAGATGATTGGCTGTTATCAGTCATTCGCTTGCTATCTGTGACACGTCCAGCAGGTCTCCAGCTTTTGAACGTGGTATTCCTTTACGAGGCGAGCGCCGAGCTGCTCCTGCGGCTCGGACGGCACATATCCCATGGTTGTGACCTGATCTCTGGGACGAAGGTATTTCTCGGGGTTGCGATGGCAATCGAGGCACCAGCGCATCTGCAGGTTCGGCTGTTGCCAGGTCAATGGCTGCTCATCGATCCGCCCGTGGCACGTTTCGCAGCCGACGCCTTTGTAGACGTGGATGCTGTGATTGAAGTAGACGAAATCCGGCAGATCGTAAACCTTGGTCCAGCGGATGGATTCGTTGGTGCGGAAGCTGGCGCGCACCGGCTCGAGAGTCGGGCTGTCGATCCAGATCTGCGAATGGCAGTTGATGCAGGTCTTGGTCGGAGGCAGCGACGAGAAATCGGCATTCTCGACGGAGGTGTGGCAATAGCGGCAATCGAGGCCCATGGAACCCACGTGGTGCGCGTGGCTGAACGGGACCGGTTCTTCGCGCGCTTCTCCCTTGCGCGTAGCGTAATCGGAGTTGGCGATCAGCTGAAAAAGCGCTGTGCCGCCTCCGGCGACAAACAGAAGCGCGAGGACAATGCTGGCGCGCGCTGTTGCGTTCGCAGTCGATTTGAAGATCTGTGCCATTTAGAATCTGGTGTCGATGGCGGAATTTGCCAAACCGCTATTATGCTCCATCGCTTTCGTTCTCCGGACTTCGGCGCGAACAGCGTTCCCGATCGAGAGGATTACGAGCCTTGTCGGGCCGCGCGCATTCCAAAATCTTTTGAAGTTTCAAGTCTACAATGGAGCTTCATGCGGCAGACAATTCGCCCCGCGGGGCCGTTGTCGGGCGTGGTGGTTTTGCCCGGCGACAAATCGATTTCACACCGATATGCAATGCTGGCGGCGCTGGCGGAGGGAGATTCCAGAATCTCGAATTACTCCACGGGAGCCGATTGCCATTCGACTCTCGGATGCATTCGCGCATTGGGAATCGGGGTGGAAGAAGAAGGCGCGACGGTCACGATTCACGGCCGGGGAATGCATGGATGGAACCAGCCCGCGGGCGATCTGGACGCGGGCAATTCGGGATCGACCATTCGCATGATCGCCGGCCTGCTGGCGGCTCAGCCGTTCGTGAGCCGCATCTTCGGCGATGAATCGCTGTCGAAGAGACCGATGGATCGCATCATGAAGCCGCTGGCATCGATGGGCGCGAAGAT
This sequence comes from Bryobacteraceae bacterium, assembly GCA_030036985.1. GTDB lineage: Bacteria > Acidobacteriota > Terriglobia > Bryobacterales > Bryobacteraceae > BOG-234. Next base: position 2,604 of record JASHSD010000569.1, on the reverse strand, counting down.
CGGAGCACGCGAGAATCGTTTCCCTCCGCTCACGATTCACGGCGGCAGATTGCATCCCATCGACTACACGCTGCCCGTGCCCAGCGCGCAGGTGAAGACCTCCGTGTTGTTCGCGGGGATGTTCGCGGAAGGCGAGACGATCGTGCGCGAGCCGATCCGCTCGCGCGATCACAGCGAAATCGCGCTGCGCGAATTCGGCGCGGAGCTGCGGGTGAAGCAGAGGGTCATCACGATCGAAGGGCCCGCCAAGCTCACCGGCCGCGAACTGGTTGTGCCGAGCGATTTGTCTTCGGCCGCGTTTTTTCTGGTAGCCGCATTGCTGGTTCCCGGCTCGCATCTGGTGATTCAGAATGTGGGACTGAATCCGACGCGCTCGGCGCTGCTGGATTTTCTGCTTTCAATCGGCGCGCCTGTTTCGACGCCGCGGATCGAATGCGTCAATGGCGAATTGATCGGCGATATCGAAGTGCGTTACGCGCCAGTGCGCGGAGGCGTGATTGAAAGAGAGTTGACAGCGGCGTTGATCGATGAATTGCCCGTGCTCGCGGTTTTAGGCGCGGCTTCGGAAGAAGGTCTGGCGATCCGCGACGCCCAGGAACTGCGCATCAAAGAGACGGACCGCATCGCCACAGTCGCGAAGAATTTCGAACGCATGGGCATCCACGTGGAAGTGACGCCCGCGGGCATGAATATACCGGGTAAACAGAAGTTCCGCGCCGCCGCTTTCGATTCTTTCGGCGATCACCGGATTGCCATGGCGTTCGCCATCGCAGCATTGCATGGAGACGGAGAATCGACTATCGACAATGCGGAAGCCGCCTCCGTCTCATTTCCCGAATTTTGGAGTATACTGGCGAGATTTTGACGCGGGGCCGGCCAGGCGGATTCCCAATCCGCCGCAGGTTACCAACCGAATGCCACGTAGTTTTTTGTGGGGTCAGGCCTTCGGGCCTGCGGCCGGGCTTCTGCCCGGCCCGAGAGCGATCACAACCCTCGAATTTGCGTGACTCCAAGCCGGCCTGAAGGGCGGCTGGCAACGCCGAAGCGCCAGCCCCGCAATAAGGCTGGAAAATTTAAGTGCATTGGGTTACCAACCTGCCCTACCCGGCTTAGCGGTGCACGGTCGAAAACGAATTTGCGTGCGCTGCGACCGCGGGGGCTGCTACCGCGTTCCCGACGCGCATGTCCTTCCAGCTGTAATCGAATTCCTTACCGCAATCGAGGCAAACCACGTATGTCCCCTGGCGGCTGGATTCGGAAGACAACTGCGTGCGCCGGGAAGGGGTGAGAGGAAAGGTTGTTCTGCGGTGAGAGCAACCGAAAATGGAATTCAGCAGCGAAGCGATCATCTTTGCAAACCTCTTGTTCCAACGGCAGAGCCGTTACCCACTAAACGTTACAGTAAATTCGATTCAGCGACGAACCACGTGGTTTCGCAACAGCAAGCCGGTTACCAATGTTTAATGTGCTGGTGAGTCCTGGTACACAACCAAGAGGATGTAGGGATTACATTAACTGCGCGGCCAAGGCGTCTGCTATCTGCCGCCCGTGGAATCTTCCGTTCTCGATAAAAATCTCATTGGTGTGCATTCCCGCCACAATTACCCCTGCAAGAAATACACCCTTTCTGTCGCTTTCCAGACTGGCGGGATCGGTGCGCGGCTTAAGCGTGTGTGGTTCCAGGACAATGCCGTTCGCATTAAGGAACGATAAGTCCGGGCTGTAGCCGGTCATCGCGAACACGAAGTCGTTTGGAATGCTGAGGTCGCCGTCGGGCGTTTGAATCCTTACGGCGTCCGGAAGAATCTCCACGACCTTCGAGTTGAAGTGAGCTTTCACCTCGCCGGCCTTTATCCTGTTTTCTATATTCGGCTTGATCCAATACTTCACATGTTTGTGGATGGCCGGGCCGCGATGTACCAACGTGACTCGGGCGCCCGTCCAAAACAACTCCAAAGCGGCGATGGCGGCCGAATTCTTGGCTCCGATTACTAGTACGTCGTGGTTATAGTACGGGTGCGGCTCTCTATAGTAGTGGATGACCTTGGGCAGACCCTCCCCCGGGATGTTCAAAAGATTCGGAACGTCATAATACCCGGTGGCGATGACGATTTTTTTGGCTTTGTAACAATGCTGGAGGCCCAGACGATCAACGGTAGGAACCGTAAAAGCGCCGTCTTCGCCATCGATCGACTCCACACGCTCATATTGATGAACGTCGAGCTTGTAGTGTTCGGCCACGCGCCGATAGTATTTGAGCGCCTCGGTGCGGGTGGGCTTTTCGTACATGCTGGTCATCGGAAGATCCCCGATTTCGAGCAACTCCGGGGTGGTGAAGAACGTCATGTGCGTCGGGTAGTTGTACAAAGAGTTGCACAAGCAGCCCTTTTCGACGACCATCACGTTGAGACCGCGGCGCTTGATTTCGAGACCGCAGGCGAGGCCGGTGGGTCCGGCGCCGATCACAATGGCGTCGAACGCCGGCAGTTCGATCACAGCTTGCCTTCAACCTCGGCGGCAAGATTTCTGAGAGCTTCCGGTAGCGCGGCGGGATTCTTTCCACCGCCTTCCGCCATGTCCGGCCTGCCGCCACCTTTGCCGCCC
>JASHSD010000568.1 GCA_030036985.1 Bryobacteraceae bacterium | reverse complement strand
GACGCTGCCCGCAATTACCTTTTCCGCAATCGCCGCGGTTGTAGTGCCGGTACCCGCGCATGTCGTCGCAAGGCTGAGAGTAGCGCTGACGAAACTGCCGCCAGGAAATCCGCTACCGGTTACCCACACGTTAGTGCTGCCCGAGGTGCCGGAGGACGGCGAGGCATCCTGAGTGAGCGTAATGGGAGCTGTTGTCGCGGCAAACATGCCGAGACAGGAGCTCACCAGCAACATACCGATGCGGCGCGGCATTCTACCGGTGAACAGCGTCCGCCTTAGCCGGCTCAGACCGAAAACCAGCAATCCAATCCCGATCAACAGGAAGCTCTTTGGTTCCGGAACAGCCGATGAGGTGGTTGTTGCCGTTATGAAAGCAAAATCGCCGTCCGCGAGCGTACCGCTCGTATCCGTGATCGTCGCGCTGAAGGACGGAAGAATTGTAATCGAAGGACCACCGGTGGAAATGCTCGTTGTGGAAAAGTCACCTGTCAGCGTGACCTGGGTTACCGGATTCGTGGTCACGTTAAAGATATCTTCTCCGCTAAAAGACAATCCATCGGGGCCCAGAGTGAAATATCCGCTGCCGGCGCCGAAGGTCTCGGGCGCTCCTGAACTGAAGTCAACCGTAAGCTCCAGGTCAGTTAAGCTCAAAGACGTCGTAACGGGAAAGTCCGGTGGCAGAGAGTTAGGACCCGTCAGATTGACTATGTCCACCTCAGCCAGTGGCGGGTTGGTTACGTCGAAAGCAACGTACCCTATATCAATAGTGGCTGAATAGGCTGTGGTTGAGAAAACTCCGACAGCCAGAAACGTTAATAACAACAACAGAATGTCCCTCATATTTAACCTCCTGAGACTACTGTCAGACGGAGTGTAGCATGACCCGTGAAAGTTTGTGTGCCTTAGAGCCGGTATAGCACCACTTTTAATAGGAGACTGTGTGCTGGAGCGCACGGCGCTTGGCCTTTGCGGATTTGGCGATGAAACGCACGATCTCTCCATCACAATCCTATGTGCTGAAGCGTACGGCGCTCAGCCCTTTCGGGCTGCCACCCCCTTTGATATCAGCTGTTATGTTATGGCCGCCGCCGCTTCGAGAATAAACTCTCGTTGCGGCGGGCATAGCGGCCTGAGGCCGGGCGCGCCGGCGCGCGCGGGCATATACTCATTCCTGAGCGGAGGTTCCGAAAAGCCTATGAACACGTCCAGACGCCGATTCCTGCAGACTGCCACAAGCGCCACGAGCGCCGCGATCGCCGCACCGCTGATTGCCGCGCGCGAGCCGGTAATGGGGATGATTTTCCCGCCGGCCAATTACCCGGTCCCGCCGGAAGCCAAGCTGCTCTACCCCACGGGAATAAAGTTTCTGGCCGAGGGTCTGGCCTTCCACGGCATGACCATCGCGAGCTATGACGAAGCCGTGCCGCGCATCGTGCCGGCGGCGCTGAAGCTCAAAGGGCGCGGCGCGACGGCGATTTCGATTATGGGAACCTCGCTCACCTTCTACAAGGGCGCGGCGTTCAACCAGGAACTGATCGAACGCGTACATCGGGCCACCGGGTTGCCCGCGACATCAATGTCCAGCGGGATCGTGGACGGCTTGAAGGTCGCCGGGGCGAAACGCGTGACTGTAGCGACGGCGTATACCGATGTCGTCAACGCCACGCTCGCGCGCTTCCTGAAAGAGAGCGGCTTTGAGGTGGTGAGCATCAAAGGTCTGAACCTGATCAACGCCACCGGCGCGGTCACCCAGGACCAGTTATACGATTTCGCCTCCCGCACTTTCGCCGCCGCGCCCAACACTGACGCGCTGCTGATTTCCTGCGGCGGTCTGAAGACCATCGACCTGCTGGTTCCGTTGGAGGCGCGCTGCAAAGTGCCGGTGGTTTCGAGTACGCCTCACGCGCTCATGAACGCCGTCCGTCTCTGCGGCATCAGCCCGCGCGCGATCGGCTACGGCAGCGTTCTCGCCAAAGCGTAGATTGTCCCATAAGTGGGCGCGCGACTTCAGTCGCTTTTTGGGCGCCACATTTAAAGACGCGACTGAAGTCGCGTGTCCCGATTACGATTTCTTACACCGTACGGCGGGATACAGAGACCGCCGCCGCGTCCATATAAGCAGGAGACGAAAGCAGTGAACTCTCGAATCGCTTTAATAACTCTTATGACAGCCGCTCTGTCGGCTTCGGGGCTGATGGCCGATGCCTCCACGCATTATCGGCAAAACAGGCGGGCCAATTTCGTGGACCGCATGTCGACCGCTTTGAACCTGAGCGCTCAGCAGAAGCAGCAGGCGCAGAGCATCTTCACTTCCGAGCGCCAGGCGGCGCAATCCATCCGCATGGAACTGCGGCAGGAGCGCAAAGCCGTCCGGTCGGCCATTCAGACCGGTAAACCGCCGGCGGAAGTGCGGCAGCTGGCGAAGAACGAGGCGCCCGCTCTGGGCGACCTGGCCGGATTGCGGGCCGAGTCCTTCGCCAAATTCTATACGGTCCTGAATCCGGAGCAGCGGCAGAAGCTGCAGGCTCTGCATCAGGGGTGGCGTGCGCATCATGCGGCCAATGCCCAGGCGCATAGGCAGGCGGGCGCCGCCGCTGAATCGCGGTAATAAAGCAAAGCCGCGTGATAAGCACCTGTCGCAGAATAACCCGTTCAACCACTCCCTTGCGGTCGTGGCTCGGGAGCCCTTTCCGAGCCGCGCGCAATCAAGCGGTTTTTCGCAAACGGATTGTTTATTCGGTGACACGTCCCAAAGGGTGTGTGGCGGCAATCACGGCAGAAAGGCCGGGATTGGGCGCTCACACACCCCAATTTGTTTTAAACTGAATGCTTGTTTGTTCCCACGGGACTGGTTCCGCGGCGCGTCCGGCGGATTCGCTGGTGGCTTCTGTTGCTGCTCGTTCCGTGTGCCCGCGCGCAGGATCCCAAGGCCACCGATCCCCAAGCGGCTGTGCAGGCGACACCTGCCCTCCCGGCGCCGTCCGTTTCGGAAAAATGGCATTTCTTCGAAAGCGAAACGTTCAACCCGCTGACGCTGGCCACAGCCGTGCCCGAGGCGACCGCTACGCAGTTGGGACACTTCGCTCCGCTCTACGGAAGACACTTCTGGAGACACGAGGCGTACCTGAAGCGCCTCGGCGCAACGCTGGGAGATGAGGTCAGCCGCAACTTCTTTTCGGATTTCCTGCTGGCTTCGGCCTTCCACGAAGATACGCGATATGTTCGCCGAGGTCCTTCGCATGGCTTCTGGCCGCGGGTCGGTTACGCCATCAGCCGGGCGGTGGTCGCGCGCACCGATGCGGGCAATCCGACGTTCAACTGGGCCAACGTGATCGGGTGCGCCATGAGCGCGGGGCTTTCGAATGCGTATTATCCGGATGCCAGCCGGAAGGCCGATATCAGCGGCATTAACTGGGGAACCAACGTCGTCGGGTCGGGGTTGAGCAATCTGCTGCCGGAGATCGGGCCGGACATGGGCCGTTGGATCAAGCGGCATGTGTTGCATCGGTAGGGAGTGGCGGCAGGGTCTGGGTATGGATGCCTCCGCCGGCGCGGCACAGGCTAAACGATGAGCACGGACTGAAGTTTGCCAGCACCGGCTTCAGCGTGTGAGACGCGACTAAAGTCGCGTGTCCAAAATGTGGAAACTCAAGAGCACAGACTGAAGTCTGTGCCGGTGCTTTCAGGACGTTTCACCTGCGCGCGGCTTGGAACGGGCTTCCGAGCCACGACCGTAAGGGAGTGTTGAACGGGCTGTTCTGCGACAGGTGCTCAGTGCGCCAAGCGGCGCCGATCGAGGTTCGGCAGAAATCCCGTCAACAGGCCGATCGCCGGCAGAAACGCGCAGACCTGATACACAAAATAAATCCCGGAGTGATCCGCCAGCTTGCCCAATAACGCGGCGCCGACACCGGCCATCCCGAACGCAAGGCCGAAGAACAGACCGGAGATGGCCCCCACGCGTCCCGGCATCAGTTCCTGCGCATAGACCACAATCGCCGAAAACGCCGACGCCAGAATCACGCCGATGACCAGGCTCAGCGCGCCGGTCCAGAACAGGTTCGAATAAGGCAGCAGCAGCGTGAACGGCAGCACGCCCAGAATCGAACACCAGATCACGTACTTGCGCCCGAAACGGTCGCCGATGGGTCCGCCGATGATGGTGCCCGCCGCTACCGCGCCCAGAAACGCGAACAGATGCAGCTCCGCGTTCTCGACCGACACATGGAATTTGCTGATCAGATAGAACGTGTAATAGCTGGTAAGGCTGGAAAGATAGAAGAACTTCGAAAACATCAGCGCGATCAGCACTCCCAGCGACAGCGTGACTTTCCGCGGCGAAAGATCCGGGTGAATCAGCGTTTTTCGCGCCCTGGCCGAATGCCCCATGGCCTCGCGGCGTTTGTACCACTCCCCGACATTCATCAACAGCAGGATCGCCAGCAGAGCCGCCAGCGTGAACCAGATGATGCTGTGCTGTCCGCGCGGCAGAACGATGAACGCGGCCAGCAGCGGTCCCAGCGACGACCCGGCGTTCCCGCCAACCTGAAACAGCGACTGCGCCAATCCGTGTTGCCCGCCCGAAGCCATCCGCGCCACGCGCGACGATTCCGGATGAAACACCGCCGACCCCATGCCGATCAGCCCGGCCGCAATCAGAATGAACGCGTAATTCGAAGCCGTCGACAGCATCGCCAGACCCACCAGCGTGAAGCCCATGCCGAACGGCAGCGAGTATGGTATGGGTTTGCGGTCGGTATAGAGGCCGATCAGCGGCTGCAATAACGAAGCGGTGAGCTGCGTGGTCAGCGTAATCATCCCGACTTTCGAGAAATCGAGATGGAAATTGGTTTTCAGGATCGGATAAATCGCCGGCAGCAACGACTGAATCATGTCGTTGAGCATGTGCGCAAAGCTGATGGCGCCGAGAATCGTGAATACGGTTCCCTCCCCCGCCTGCCGCCGCGGTTCGATCTGCGTGCCGGTCGCGCTCACTTTCTCAATTATCCAATCCGCCTGTCGATCCCGAAGCCTTTGGCGATCAATTCATACGAACGCCGCCGCGCCGCGTGATCGTGCACAATGTTGACGATGAGAACCTCTTCCGCAGCGTAGTCCCGCGCCAGCGCCTCAATGGACTCGCAAACGCGCTCGGGCGTGCCGGTGATGATGCGCCTGCCGTGCGGCGCCCCGCCGCCAAGCAACCCTTCGTCGCACAGAAAACGTTCCGCCTTGTCCACCATGGGAACGGCGATGGTCTGACCCCGGAACAACAGCGTCATCATCATGCGGAAACTGAGCGAAAGCCGCTCGGCCTCTTCGGCCGTCTCCGCGCAGATGGCCCACGCGGCGACGATCTGTTTCGGCGCGGCCAACAATTCGGACGATTCGAAACCCTGCCGGTAATACCGCGCCATCATCGCGCCCGCGGGGTTGATGAAATCGGCGAAGGCGTAAGGCAGACCCAGCTCCGCGGCCCAGACGGCGCTGTCCATCGACGACCCCAGCAGCCACACTTCGGGGCTTTCGAAATGCATGGAGGAGATCCGCGCAAACCGCCGGTCCGGCAGCGGACGATTGGCCAGCAGCGCCAGCAGTTCGTCCAGCTGTGCGCGAAAATCGTCCGGCGCGGGCTGTCGCCGGTCCCGCTGCAGCGCGAAGGCCACGACGGGCGACGTGCCGGCGGCGCGTCCGATGCCCAAATCGACGCGTCCCGGAAACAGGCCGCTCAGCATACTGAACGTCTCGGCCACCTTGAGCGGACTGTAGTGCGGCAGCATGATGCCGCCGCTGCCCACGCGCATCCGCGAAGTCGCCATGGCGATGGGACCGATCATCGCCTCCGGACTATGACACGCCAGTCCCGCCGTGCCGTGGTGTTCGGCAACCCAGTAGCGCGTATAGCCGAGGCCGTCCGCCAGGCGCGCGAGGTCAAGGGTGTTGCGCAGTGCGTCGCCCGCGCAACAACCTTCGGGGATGGGCGACTGATCGAGAATGCCCAAACGGAAATTCGGCGCCGATGTCAATTGGACGTGATATAGTCGTCAGGTACTTTCCACAGGATACCGGATGCACCGCAGAAGTTTTCTGGCGGGCGGCATGTCCCTGCTTGCCGGAGCATGCGTTAACCGCCTCTTCGCCGATCAATATTCCACGCGAGCCGTTGACTTGGTCGGCCAATCCAATGTCATCGACATGCTGGGCCTTTTGACTTTGAACTGGACGCTTCTGGCCCGCTGGCACAAGGCTCCGGAGACGTTCCGCGACGCCGACGCGCGCAAGCTGCGCAGATCCGGCATCGACATTTTTCATCCGGCCGTGGCATTCGAAAGCCCGCAGGCGCATGCCATCACGCTCGACTGGTTCGAGAAATGGAACCGGCTGATCGCGGCACAACCGGATTGCTTCCTGCGCATTGACGCTTGCGCCGACCTGCCGCGCGCCAAAGCCGCCGGAAAGATCGGGATCATCCTCGGCATGCAGGACGCGAATCATTTGCGCAGCCTGGCCGATCTCGATGCGTTTTACGCTATGGGTCAGCGCCTCACGCAGTTGACCTACAACACGAAGAACCTGCTGGGCGCGGGATGCAAGGCGGCCACCGATTCAGGGCTTACGCCGTTCGGCCGGGATGTGGTGGCGCGCATGAATGCCATCGGCATGGCCGTCGATGTTTCGCACTGCGGCGAGAAGACCACGCTGGACGCGATCGCCGCATCGAAAAAGCCCGTGCTCATTACGCATTCGAACTGCAAAGCGCTGGCGCAGGGCGTGGCGCGATGCAAGACGGATGAGGCGATCGTCGCCGCCGCGCGCAAAGGCGGGGTGATCGGACTGACCGGCGTGAGGCACTTCGTGCGCGCCAAGGATCCGGTGAGCATCGAGGACGCGCTGGACCACTTCGATCACGCGGTGAAGACCGCCGGGATCGAACACGTCGGTCTCGGCAGCGACACCGATCTTGACGGCCGCGGTCCGGGAGCCGATATCGACAGACTCGATCGCGTCGACCGCGTTTTCGAACTCACCGAAGGCCTGATTCGCCGCGGGTACACGGACCAGCAGATCGGCTTGATTCTCGGCGGAAACTTTGAGCGCGCGCTCAACCAGATCTGGTCGTAGGCGACCAGGTTGATGGGGGCGGCCGCCTCGCAGCCGGTCCCCAGACCGGCTTGGCCTCAGTGCGGTTCCGTTAACCGACCACGCGGGCTCTTTTCAAGAATGGGCGGCATTCGCCGCGGTCCGTGGGGACCGCCCACCAGACAACGTCGACCCTGAGGCCTGTAGCCGGGCTTCCGCCGGCTTCCGCCCGGCCCGAGACCGATCAGAGCACTATCTGAACAGCTACCGGCTCAAAGCAGACAGGATTGGTTGCAACTGAAAGCCGCCTGAAGCTACCGTGGCGCGCCTCACCACAAGTGCCCGGAGGAGCCCGGGCACGGCAGACTGAGAGTCTGCGCCACGATTCGCGCGACTCCAGGCCGCCCGGAAGGGCGGCTGCAGGGCCGAAGCCCTGGCCCCACAATCAGGCTGGAGAGCTACGGTTTGGGGCCTTCCGCAACTACGTCCGGATGCCGCGCATCCAGATCCGGCGTGGTTTCGTATCGGAGGTGCAGATAAACCGGGGTGATCTCGAACGGCATCTTCTCCCGCCCCGAGAGCAAAGGAACCGCGCGCGTGGTAACCAACCGTAATCTGCTCGTCCAAGGGTCCAGCATGGTGCGCGCGCCCAGCGGCAGCGCCGGAACCTGGTCGATGCGCTTGCTTTGTAACTCCGGCGCCTGCTGCAGCAGCGCGCTCATCCGCAGCACGTTGTTGCCGTTCGCCATGCGGGTGCCGAAGAGAGGCGAGATCAGGTTCGGCAAACGTCCCGATTCCGAGCCGAGCGCCTTCAAAAACAACGCGGGTTGACGCAGTTTGTCGGCATAAGGCGATTTCTGCAGCAGTTCCATCGCCTTGGCGTTTGCCGCGTCCTCATCGGCCTGCGAACGGGTAAACCGGAACCTCTTCAGAATCGTGTCGTCGTCAAAAATTGTGCGATCGCTGAATGCGAATTTCGTGTCGATCACCTGTCCCAATGCGATGGTCGCCAGCTCATGCGCGAGAATGGCGGCCAGCGACGCTTCGTCCGGCAGCGTATCCAGCAGCCCGCGGCTGATCAGGATGGTGTGCCCGACGGTGAACGTCTCGAGCGGCGTCGTCAGGATGACGCGAGTCCGCACCTCGGGATAGATGTTCAGATTGTTGGTGACAATCAGGTTGTTGACCACCGTGTCCAGAATCTTCTCAACATCGCCCCTGGCGGCGATAATGTGGGCGATTTCCATCCGGTCCAGCACGTTATCCTCGCTCTGCCGCTCCCATGAGCGCAGGCTCTCCACCGGTGAATTCTCCGCGCCCTGCGCGCTCTTGTCCTGCACGCCGGGAAGATCCACCGTTATATTGCTGAACTCGGATTCCGGCCGATCGTCGGGAGGCGCGTAACCCCATACCTGCGTGATTGCTTTGAACCGCAACTTCTGGCCGATCCCGGTACCCAAACCGGTTTCTTCGCCGTAGGTCGCAAAAGGCATCCACAAATCGGGGCCGCAATTGATGCGCCAGCTGTCGAAATGCGTATAGGATTGGCCGCGGCGGGCTCCGGCATAAGTGCCGTTAAAGCGAACGATGTTGAAGCCCTTATCCTCCACCCAGATTCTGCCGAGAAAGCGGCCGCGCCCCGCCGTCTTTTTCGGCGAAACGTTGATCACGTAAGTGCGGACTTCCCCCAGAAACTCGCGCCGATAGAACTCGAAATCGTAGTGAGCGCGATCAAAGGAGCCGTTATCCATCACCAGCGTCTGCGCGAACCCCACCGCCCTGAACTGAGGCGACAGAAGGTGCATGACGGACGTCAGCTTACCCTCCTTATCCAGGAACGAGTCGTTTGCCACGCCGCGGGAGAAATCGAGTTTCCCGAGAAAATATTGGTCGGACTTGGGAACCGCGCCGAAATCGGCATCCGGACGCAGATCCTGAATGTATGTCTCCCCCAGCGGATGTTCCCCGCGGAGTATCTTCAGAAGGTTGTTCTCCTGCGCAATGGCCCGGTTGACAACCTCATCGAACGACGGCCCCTCCTGGGCACTGGCCGACACCCCCGCGGCGGCCACCAACGCCATAATTGCGGCAATTTTCTGCATGTTTTAAACCTTTCAGGAAAGTTCGAAAAGAATGTGGACGGTGCCCTTCATATCCACCGGTTCCCCTCCACGCGTGCCCGGACGAAAACGGATATGAGAGGCCGCCTCACGCGCCGTTTCATCCAGACCAAAACCGAGCCCGCGCGTCACCCGAAGCACGCGAATCTCGCCCGTTGCCGCGAACAGCACTTCAAGCAGCACCTCGCCCTGGATTCTCTTTGCCCGCGCTTCCGCCGTGTACGCGGGCTTTGGCTTGAAGGTAATTTCGACCGGTTTGTCCGCGGGCGCGGCCGCTCGGGCCGCATGCACAGCCGGCTGCGCGGCCTGTGTTGCATTGAACCCGGCGCTCTGCACCAGACCGCGATTCTGTTTCCCGGCTACACCAGGCGCGGCCGTCGCGGCATCCCTGAAACCGCCGCTCCGGACCGTGCCGTGGCTCTGCCCCTGTTGCGCCGCCCCGACGGTTGAGTCGCCGAATCCCGCGGAAGCCACCGCCTTAGCGGCAACGCCATGTCCCGAGTTGCTTCCCGGCGATAAATCGAACTGGCCGAGCTGCGGGGCCGGTGTGCGGCCGGCCGACGACGCAGGCGAAGGTCGCGCCGCGTCCGGATTACCGAATCCCCCGACTTTCACCGGCGGCGGAACGTAAGCCGGAGCTGGCGGCGGCACAATCTGAATCGGATCCGGTTTCGGCAGATGCACGTCCGGCAGATCCAAACGCGCAACCTGTTGCGGCTCGATCTTTGGGGATTCGATCTGCGTAACCTTCACCAAAGCCGGGCCGGCCGGAATGCGCGGCGCGACAAACCGGCGTGGCTTTGGCGCAATGTTTAATTTGGCACGGTGCACTTCCGGCGGTTTGCGAACCGGCTTGGCCGGAAGGAACGGACGCGGCTCCACGAGCGGAGCCGGTTCCAGCAGGCTGACTCGCTGTGGCCGAGAAACGTCCGGCACACGCGTCATCCCTGAGACTACAATCAAGACCGCCAATAGTACTGTATGTATCGCCACGCTTCCCGCCCATCGGGTCCACGATGTGCGGCTCAACTCGATGGTCTGAATCAGCGGGTATCGGTTAGGACTGAATTTCATATTCCTGCCTGGCTGAGCGCCGCCGGCGATGTGCGCCAGCCCGCTCTAATAGTGCGAATTTCATACCGTCAGTTACGACGATTACTCATTCGCTGGTACTGGGTCAAGGTTGGCGAAAGGTATACCCCCTTTTTAACCTTGTCTTAGTAAACCATCTGTTGTCATTGACACAGAACTGCGGGAAGCGATAATATATCCGCAGCGGATGTATTGATGGAAAAACCCACTGAACCAGTAAACCCGCTTCCTTCTTTGACGCCTCCGGTATTTCACATCCTCCTCGCTCTTTCGCAAGGCGAGCGGCATGGTTACGCGATCATGCTGGATGTAGCCCGGCAAACGGACGATGCGCTGAAACTCGGCCCCGGCACGCTTTACGGCTGTCTGAAGCGTATGCTCGCGGCGGGTCTGGTCGAAGAGTCCGAAGCTCGCCCCGACCCCACGATTGACGACAACCGGCGCCGCTATTACCGTATGACGTCTGCCGGCCAACAAGCCGTGCGCGCGGAGGCGGATCGGCTGGCCCGCGCCGTCAACGCCGCCAAAGCTTGTCGGTTGCTGGATGCGCCGGGAGGAGTCGCATGAAGCGCGAATCGTCTTTCACTTGTTGGCTGGTGCGGATCTATACCATCCTGCTCTACGCCTATCCGCGCGAGTTCCGGCTCGAATACGGCGGAGAGATGAAGCAGGTGTTTCGCGACCGCTGCTGCGATCTCGCGCGCACGGGCGGCCTCGCCGAGACGCTTCAGTTCGCCGTGCTCAGCGCAACCGACTGGATTGCGACCACGCTGACAGAACGCGCCGCGTGTTTTCGCGCCGGTTTGTCCAAAGCGCGCAAACCGGCCAGGCGCGGATTCGTCGCCGAATGGGCGATGACCATTCTCTTCTATCTCTTTGCCACCACGACTCTGGTGCAGGCTTACGTGATCCCCACCGGCTCCATGGAAGGCACGCTGCGTGTCGGCGACCACGTGCTGTTCGACCGCCTCGCTTACTCCGATCCCGGTCCGATCGGCCGCCATTTGCTGCCTTACCGGGACATCGCACGCGGCGACATCGTTGCGTTCCATTATCCCGAAGACACCAGCCAGACCTTCGTGAAGCGCGTTATCGGCCTGCCCGGCGATCGTATTCATCTCATCGACAAACAGGTTTTTCGCAATGGCCGCCGCCTGATCGAACCTTACACGCAGCACGTGTCTCCCGATATCGATCCGTACCGCGACGATTTCCCCATCGGCCCCGGGATCTTCACCACGGCGCGCGGCCAGGATATGTTCGCGCATCACGTCGCGAATGGGGACGTGGTGGTGCCGCCCGGCGTTTTGTTCGTCATGGGCGATAACCGCGACGATTCCTCCGACAGCCGCTATTGGGGCTTCGTGCCGCGCAGCTATGTGGTGGGCAAACCGCTGATCGTCTATTGGTCGTACGATGCGCCCACGGACGATCTGCTCAAATGGAACCTCGCGCACGTTCTGGACGTGGCCGAGCACTTTTTCATTAAGACGCGATGGAACCGCATGTTCCTCGTGCCGAAATCGCAGCCGGCGCGGGAAGTCGGAGGCGCGGGATGAGCGTCGCATTCGGATGGCTTCTTCCCGGCGGCGCGTATCTTCTGAGAAAGCGCTATGGCCGATTCGCGCTCTGCTTCTTTCTGGTGTCGATTGCGTTCGCGGCCGGCGTGGCGCTGGACGGATTGAGCGATCCCACGCAGCCTGGCGTCTATGGCGCCGTCTCGACAATAGCGAAGTCGCTCGCCGGAGGCCCATTCCTCATCGCGAGGATCTTCTCCCACGCGAGACTTCCGATTGATGCGCCGCCCCACGATTACGGCGGAGCGCTCTTGATCGCGGCCGGAATGATTAATCTGTTGGCGTTGGGAGATCGGGACTGATTATGTCGGATTTCACTTATGTGTTGCTTTTGCCGCTCTCATTTCGGGAGCGGAAGCGCTGCTTGGCCGAAGAACCGTGCGCGAGCGTCTGCACCGCGCCGGCTACATCTTCGCGTGCTGCATGGCGACGGTTCTGGCCGGTGGTTGGATCATGTTTCTGATCCACGGCTGATTGGGACCTATACACGAACCAACTCTCTCAGCGGGGATTCCTCAGGCCGGAATCTCCGCGACCATCGGCTTTCCACCAAAACGCCGTGACCATGCGCACAGACCGATTGCGTGACGGCGGAACCCAGAAGAACCCGGCTCTCTGTTCCCTCCGTCAATGGCAGTACC
Source organism: Bryobacteraceae bacterium (assembly GCA_030036985.1). Classification (GTDB taxonomy): domain Bacteria; phylum Acidobacteriota; class Terriglobia; order Bryobacterales; family Bryobacteraceae; genus BOG-234. The sequence goes on along the minus strand of JASHSD010000568.1, from coordinate 3,143 downwards.
AGGCGGTCGAGGCACACAGGGCACCGCTGCCGCAGGTCGCTCCACCAATAGCAGAACTGAATTGCGGCTACGAGCATGTAAGCCACAAGCAGCGGAGAACATTTCCATGCGGACAGCAGCGCGCGATCCCAGATCTGAATCGTCAAAGCCCAAGCCGTGATCGATGTCAGCGCGTGCAGCAAAGCGACGCCGAATCCGTAAGCAAGCCATCCAGCTTTGCCGTTACGAGGTGCGCATCGGCAAAGCAGGAAAACGGCGTAAGACAAAATCAACACCCACACCACTTCGGCCGGCCCGGTCACGATCCTGTTCTGGGAAAACAGCCAGCCGGCCCAGAGGCTGCGGTTGCCTGTCCGCGCCCGCGCCGCGGATTGAATCGCAGCCAGGGAGATTCCTCGCGCCGTCCGGGCCCGCACATAAATCGTCTGATATCGCTCCACTCCGCGTAAGGCCGGAAGCGTCCGAAGCGTTTCGAAATCTGACGCGTCAACCGCCGTTTCCGAGCGTGTCCACCCTCCGGCAAGCAGCACCACCGCATCGCGATCCGCCGCTGCCAGCGGTGTCCCGATCACGCCTTCAATGATCGCGCGGGGATCGGGACTGCATAGAAGAATCGAAGCGATCACTGCAAGCAACAGCCCCGGTTGCAGCCAGGCCGAAGCAAACACGCGGTGAGCGCGAAGCAGACACGCGAGGCCCGTCGCATCGCCGCCGAGTTCCCGCAGCGCAGCCCTCGAATGCCTGCGATCGCCGAACCGGAGTCGCGCACTCCGCTTCGCCGCCCGCCGAGACATGCCGAGACACCGAAACTCCGCGGCGGCGCGGTCGAGGTGAAACCGGCGCTCCTCCCGCAGCCGGGAGCGTAACTGCAGCCATTCCCGCAGTGCGTTCCAGGTTTTCGACCGGACTATCGCGCGCCGCATCTCACGCCCTCCTCAACACGCGGCTGACGGCCAACTGGAATCGCTGCCACCCCTCCTGCTCGATTTCAAGCTGAGCGGCGCCGTTTTTCGTAAGCGAGTAGAACCTGGCCCGGCGATTGTTCTCGGAGCGGCCTATCTCCGATTTGATCCATCCCTTCTTTTCCATCCGGTAAAGACACGGATAAAGCGATCCTTCGTCGACCGCAAGCCATTCCTCGGAAAGTTCGGCTAATCGGCGGCTGATCGCGTAACCATGCAGCGGACCTGCGACGAGCACGCGAAGCACCAGGAGATCCAGCGTTCCCTGCAGCAGCCCGATGGTCGCCCCGCCCGGCTCCTTAGACATACTAATGAACTATGACGCCGTTCCACCGGCATGTCAAGTCTTCAGTTGTCGGTCGGCTCGTCCTCGATGTGATCGATCACCAGAACCGGCGCCGGCCGTTTCTCGAGGGAGAGCCTTAGTCCCAGCTGGCTGCTGACGGCATCGAAAATGGAGACCTCCCCGTTGGGGTCCGTGGGCCCGGCACCCGCATCCGCCGGAACTGGACCGACGCCCATCGTCGGACTGAAACTCAGCGTAAAGTCCCAAGTCCCGGCGAGCCCGGTGGAATCGAGAACGGCCGAGCGAATGGCGCCGTTCAGCGGATTCAGCGCATTCGCGATATTCGGCAGGAATTCCACGAACTGCGCCATGCTCACGTTGTGGCAGGTCACCAGCCGCGACAACGCAGGGTTCGTGACCCGTGGGTCCTTGCCGTCCGCCCCCGGCCCTTCCTTGCATCCGGTGCGATTCGCGGGTTCGGCCCTTCGAAGCTTCGGTTTCGAAGCCGTCAACGTATAGGCCGGCACAACCCGCTGTTCGATATGCGTCTTGAGTTTGAACCGGTCCTCGATGAGTTCGCGCGTCATCGCAATCAGTGAGTCCATGTCCATCTGCGGCGGACTGCCCGGCGCGGAAGGCGCTTTCGCCTCGATATCCCACCGCGCCGTGTCCAGCCATTTCGGCGCTCCCGCGATCATGTCGGGAGTGATGAACCAGATGGTCTGGATCAGGAAGCTCATCGTCACGCCCCGTATGTTCACCAGTCCGTCGGGCGGCGTTTGTACCCGGACGCCTTGAAACCGCGGATCGGTCGGCTTGATCGTCGCCACTTCAAACCGCGGCGCGGGCGACGGCGGCAAACCGGACGCGACGCCGGGCGGATTCTCCGTCGGTTGCTCGTTCACGCGATCGACGACCACAACCGGCGTCGGCGCCTGCTGCAGCTGCAGCTTTAATCCGAGCTGATTGCCGATCGCGTCGAAAATGTTGATGCCCTCGGATCCGGCGGCAACGAGCCTTTCTCGCGGAGTCCACTTGAGCGTGAAATCCCAAGGGCCCTCCAGCCCCGTCTTGTCCACCACGGCGCTGGTAAGGTAGTCGCCTGCCAGGCCGCGCAGTTGCTGCGCAAATGCCTCCATGGTCAGTCCGCGGCAGTTCGCTGTGACCGGCCCAACCTCGGCGGCTTGCGGCTGACATCCGGGCGGGCCCGAACCCTCCGACTGCTTCAGCTTCGGCTTGCCCTGTCCGGTCGAAAGTACATAGGCCGCCATCGGCCTTTGATCCATATGGACTGTCAGCCCGAAACGTTCCTTGAGCAGCGCCTGGAGCATGGGCCTGAGAGTTTGTAGCGTAGCGCCGGCGGGGACTTTGGCAGTGATATCGAACCGGTCCATATCGAGCCAGTTCGGTCCTCCGGCAACCTTGTCCGGTTCGACTCCCAAGGCGGCTGCGATCAGATCCGCCATAGTTGCCGTCCGGATCTCAAACCGGCCGTCGCGAAGACCGGCCCGCAGGTGCGGATGTAAGCTTCGGGGACTGGCATGGACGTCGGCAAGGTCGAACGCCTGACCGAAGGCCGTCCCGGAGAACAAGACCGCTGTCACGATGCGAATTGCAATATGCATAGGCATTCTAATGGAATCATGCTCCCACTCCATTAGAATGTCAAGGGGGAAATGTGATGGGCGATTACGCTGCCGCTTCCTCGATCGCGCGGCGCAGTTCCTCGCAACGCGGCTCGAAGGCTTCTCTTTGCCCAGCTCTCATCCGGCGCAGACGATCGCGGATACCCTCGAGCAGGTCCTCGGCCTTGCGCAGCAACTGCGCGCGGAGATCTTTGCGGTCCGCGTTCGCTTCGCTTTTAGCCATCTCGACGAAGTTGAACGCAAGTTCGA
>JASHSD010000567.1 GCA_030036985.1 Bryobacteraceae bacterium | reverse complement strand
ATTGGAGCCTCAAAAATCTGGCTGTTCACCCGGTAAAGAACCTGATTGCCGGATACCAAAAGGATCTCGCTGTCGGACTGGTTCGTGTTCATCTGAATGACAGCGCCCGTCTCCAAATTTATGAGCTCCAGAGATCCGGGCATCCATTCCGCTCTCGTCCGCATCGCATCCTCGTAGCCCTCGGCTACCGACGGAAGCTTCGCCGTTGCAAGCTTCCGCTGAAGTTCCGCACCCCGCACCGCCGTATGGCTCCCAGCCGACTGAACGACCAGCACCGAAAGCCATGACCCGAACAATCGGAATCGCGATTGGCTGCCGGGGACGCTCATTGTGCGGGAAGCGCCCGATTGCCTGTCGGAAGCGATTATGGTTACGGCAGCTTGCTTAAGCATGTCGGAATAGCTGTTCGGTTCCTCCCGAAATATCGAAAACCGGTCGTTCATGCACATGATCCCCGCGACACGACCCTCCCATGCAACCGGCTGCTGCGGGGAATAAGGGGCCACCACGACGGGGCCCGCCGGCGTATTTCTAATCCAGCCGTCCTTCGTCAAGGTGGCGGCGAGATGCGCTGACCGGCTCTCAAATGGGCCTCCCGCCTCTCCTTCAACACGGAGGTTTGCCTCGCTTGCCCAAAACAATGGATCGATGACCCTCTGGCCGCGCGTGGGATCCAAGTCGATGCCGAGGAGGCCCGGGTTCGCTGTAGTCTGACCGGGCGGCGGCCCCAAGCTTAACGCGATTGTCGTCTGATTCGGGATCTCGACAATGAAGCCGCCGAGCACGCTGCGCCCGGCCGTGTCCGGTTTGATCGTGTCCACCAGCGCCGGATCGTCGATGTGAATAACGTCGAAGGTCGTTGGGCCGATGTGGGGGTGAGCGACAACGAGCGCATTGGGCGGGTTCAGAACAAAATCCACTCCGTCGGCCGCCGAAGAGACGCTCCGAACAAGCTGCAGCTTATTGTCCACCCCGACTGAGTACAGGTCAGCCGGGTAGGTAACCGGGCCGTAGATGGTCGGCGTGGCGGCTAATAGATAAAGACGCTGGCCGGGCGGCGATTGCTGTGACCAAAGAGCAAAGGGGAGCAGCGGTAAAGTGGTCAGGAAGGTAACGAGCTTCATATTGTTCCTCTCCCCGTTTCTAGAGGACCGGGGCTTGGCAGACATCGTGAACATAATTTGCCGGATCATTGTTAGTGACCCAAGTGGCAGAGGTTCCAGACTGAACCACGATGTAGGCGAAATATTGGGCGGCGCCATTGTACGCCTTGATCCAGTTGGCGTCGTTGTACCCATAGGTACCTGCGACGACCGGGTATGCAAAAAGACATGGCCCGCCGGCATTGTTGCTTGGCGGGGGACCCAGTTGTGGGGACGGGGGCTTGCCATTATTATCGGCGCCGCTGTTGAACTGCTGCCATTGCGTGATCTGACTCTGCCAGAAACTGTATGCGCCCGATTGGTCGCCGTTTAACACGGATAATCCGGCCGCGATGTTGCCCGCCCAATTCCACAGGTCCTGCGCATTTGACGTCGTGACTTGGGTCAGGCCGTACCCGCTATCGTTGCTGTAGAGCGGAGTGCCGGAAGTATTGAACTGAAGATAGCCGGATTCATGACTTACCATTCGGGTGAAGAACCAGGGCGGGCTCTCGCTCGCGATCTGCGAATCAATGGCGCTATCGCTGGGATTCGTGCCGGCAATCTGAAAGGTGAGGGATCCCGGCGGATTGCTATTGATCGTCCAACTCAAGGTGGCAGTCCCCCCTACAAAATTGCCATTCCAAGGCACCAACCATGAGGTCGTTCCAGTGGTTGTGGCAGGGCCGAATGTGTTCACGTTAGTACCACTGCCGTCGGGCCTGGCGTACGAGACCGTCGCGGACCATTGCGTGGAATACGTTCCAGATCCTTTGGCCTGCGCTGAGATCGCCGGCATTGCGGGAGCGGCCGTGATATATTGCGTGCTTCCGCTGGAGACAGTTGTGCCGCTGTTGGTGACCGTGACGTTATAGACGGGGGCCGTCACGGCGACCGTGCCCCGACCGGTGCCTTGCGCCGTCTGCAGCGCCAAGGTGTGTTGTCCCAGCGCCGCGCCCGCGGCCACCGTGTATGCGACGTTGACCTGAGTATTGCTCGCCCAGTAGAGGCTGATTGTTACAGAACCGTCGCCGGTCACCGTCGGCGAAGGGTTCAGCCCACACGCTGTCAATGCCGTTCCGTAGATCGCGAGGTACCCAGAGGCGCCTTGGTAAATCGTGTTGGAATTAGTCACGCTGTCGGCGATGCCGGTAATGACCGGGGCAGGAGGGACTATCGTGCTCGGTCCGCCGGAGGCCCCCAATTGCCCGTAACATGAACAATTCAGAGTTGCGGCCCCGGAAGCGGAATAAGACCCATCCCCGTCGGTTGCGGACGACACGGACGAGTCATCCCCGGATTCCGTGTTGGTTACCTAGGCGCCGGAGGCCAGTTGCAATAGCGCTGTCGATTGATAGTCTGAATGGACGCAGCTACAGAGAGTACTGTTGTCCACGGTGCTGCTGTAAGCATAAACCAGCGAGCCGCCGGCGTCGCCATCGCTGTACACGCTGATGTCCATCTGCGGGGTGCACTGCGCGGCGAGGCGCGTAGCGCCGGCCGTCATCGCTATTGTCAAGAGCACGAGGGGGAAAAGGGTTCTCATCAGTGGCCTCATCGTCTGACGGCTCCGGCCCTACATCGGCCCGCCGTAGATTTTAATGTGGGTCTTAACGCGCGTCTGAATATACTGGTTGACCTGAATGGCACCGGCCGGCGTCAAAGCCTGCTTCAGACTCACAAGGGTGGTTGCCGCCAAGGCGGCTTTCTGGGCCTGCAAGGCCGCAATCGCGGCAGGCGTAGTGGCCACCGACACCGCCGTCACGAGTTGATCGAGCTGCACCCGAAAGCTCGCCAAAATGGTGATCATTGCCGTCAAATCCGCAGGAGACAACTGTAACGGGCCAAGCTGTGCGCTTTGCCGGGCCTGCTCCTGTGTTGTCGGGCTCGGGTGAGCGGCGACAGCGGTAAAGAAGTGTTGATACGCCAGGGCATCGGGGATCAGTCCAGGGTTTTTGGAGGCGTCGACGATGACCGGAAGGCTCCCTTGCGTCGCCCCCGACGTAGACATGACGTGGACGTGCTGCGCGAGGGCCACCTGGCCACTCAGAATTACAGCCATCAAAAACTTGATTTGCGAGCTGATTAAGCTTTTGTAGCGCATGTGATAAGGCGGGTTTATACCGATTTCGCGCGAATGCAAGTAGCCAAAAAGTACTGTTTTTGTTTTGTAGAACTTTATTGCGCCATCGGGTCGTCAGTTTGGGAATCCGGCCAAAAACCTACAGCAAACTCCGGCGCAGGAAGCGGCCGGTATGCGAGTTCTCGACCGCCGCAATATCCTCGGGCGTGCCTTCGGCCACAATGCGCCCGCCGGCGTCGCCGCCTTCCGGACCCATATCGATAATCCAGTCGGCGGCCTGAATCACGTCGAGATTGTGCTCGATCACCAGCAGCGATCCGCCGTTATCGATCAGCCTTTCGAACGCGGCAAGCAGCTTGCGGATATCGTCGAAATGCAGGCCGGTCGTCGGCTCGTCGCAGATGAACAGCGTGCCGACATTGGTCGATTGCGCCAGATGCGCGGCCAGCTTGACCCGCTGCGCTTCGCCGCCCGAAAGCGTGGTCGCCGATTGCCCCAGCCGCAGATATCCCAGCCCGACTTCATCCAGCAGCTTCAGCCGCGTCACCAGACGCGGCGTGTCATGGAAAAAACCGAGCGCTTCGCTCACGGTGAGCTGCAGCACTTCGTGAATATTCAGGCCTTTATATTTAATATCCAGAATTGCGCTCTTGAAGCGCGTGCCTTTGCATTCGTCGCAGATCAATTCCACGTCGGCGAGGAACTGCATTTCCACCGTCACCGTGCCGTCGCCCTGGCACATTTCGCAGCGTCCGCCCGGCACGTTGAAGGAAAAATGGCCCGCGCTGTATCCGCGTTTTTCGGCGGTCGGCGTCGACGCAAACAGCGCGCGAATCTGATCGAACGCTTTGATATAGGTGACCGGATTCGAGCGGGGCGTGCGGCCGATCGGCGTCTGGTCGATCATCACCACTTCGTGAACCGGCTCCGCGCCGTCCACGCGATTGCAGGTCAGGCGTGGCGATTCTTCGAATTCGGACTCCTCGCTCTCTTCCGCATCGAGCGCTTCAGGACGCTGCAGCCGCGCCTGCAGCGAACGGTAAATCACATCGTGGACCAGCGTCGATTTCCCCGAACCGGAAACGCCGGTCACCACCGTCATGAGTCCCAACGGAATGGCGACGTCGATGCCTTTTAGATTATGCAGGCGTGCGCCGAAGAACCGCACGAGCTTACGCGGATTGATTTCGCGCCCATGTTTCCGGTGCGAGACCTGCATCTCCCGCCGCAGGTAATGCCCGGTGAGCGATCCGTTCGTATCCGCGATCAACGCCGGGAAGTCGCCTTCGAAAACGATGTATCCGCCAAGCTCACCCGCGCCCGGCCCGAGATCCACAATGTGGTCGGCGGACCGCATCACGTCGGGATCGTGCTCGACCACGATGATGGTGTTGCCGATATCGCGCAGCTCGGCGAGAATTTGGATCAAACGCGCTGTATCGCGGCTGTGCAGGCCGATCGAAGGTTCGTCCAGAACGTAACACGCGCCGACCAGCTGCGAGCCGAGACAGGTCGCCAGCTGAATGCGCTGCGCTTCGCCGCCGGAAAGCGTGGAAGAAAGCCGATCCAGCGTCAGATACTCCAGCCCGACATCGTTCAAAAACTTGAGCCGCTGCTGAATCTCGACGAGGATCTTCCCGGCGATGCCGGTTTCTTCCGGCGTGAGTTCCAGACCCGAAAAAAACCGCGCGGCATCGGCGATATTCATGCGCACGGCGTCGGCGATGGTCTTGCCGCCGACACGTGCGTTGAGCGCCTCCTTGCGCAGACGCGACCCGCCGCAATCGGGACAGCGCGCATAGCCGCGGTACCGGCTCAGAAAGACGCGCACATGCAGCTTGTATTTCTTTGTTTCGAGGAAATTGAAGAACTGCCGGACACCCTCGGTTTTCCGATCGCCTTCCAGCACCAGCCGCTGTTCTTCCTCGGATAAATCGCAGAACGGAACGTCGAAGCGCACGCGACCGCGCGCCTGCACACGAAAATCGCGCAGCCATTCGCGGCCTTTTGGTTTCGTCCACGGCTCAATGGCGCCCTCGTTGAGCGACAGCCCGCGGTTGGGAACGATCAGATCGAGGGAAAAATCGATGGTGTTACCGAAGCCCTGGCAGCGCGGGCACGCGCCCACCGGGCTGTTGAAGCTGAAGAGAATCGGCTCAGGCTCGCGGAACTCCAGGTTGTCGTACTTGCACATGAAGCGCTCGCTGAACAGATGCCGCTCGCCGGTGCGCGCGTTGTGGAAGATCGCGTCGCCCGATTCGCGATAGCAGGCTTCGACCGTATCCACGATGCGCTGGTGCAGATCGGGCGCGATGGCGATCCGGTCGGCGAGCACATACACCGGCTCGTTCCAGTCGATGTCGATCAACGATTCGGGAGTCGAAAATTCGAACCCATTTCCGTTCTGCCAAAGCCGGTTGAAACCGCGCGTGCGCAGTTCGGAAAGCACGATTTTGGGGATCTGCCCCGCGTCATGTTTCACTGGAAACAGCGCGAAGAAGCGCTCGCCTTCGGGCTGGGCCAGCATACGCTGCGCCACCTGATCGACGGTATCCTTCTCCACGCGGCGGCCGCAGACGGGGCAATACGTGCGTCCGGCGCGCGCCCAGAGAAGGCGCATGAAATCGTAGATCTCGGTCGAAGTGGCGACGGTCGAGCGCGGATTGCGCGTGCTGTTTTTCTGCCGGATGGCGATGGCGGGCGCGATGCCGTCGATCTCATCCACAGCCGGCTTTTCCATGCGTTCGAGAAACTGCCGCGCGTATGCCGAAAGCGATTCGACGTATCGGCGCTGGCCTTCGGCGTAGATCGTATCGAACGCCAGCGAAGACTTACCCGAACCCGACACGCCTGTGATTACCGTGAGCTTATTGTGCGGAATCGACAGCGTGAGGTTCTTGAGATTATGCAGGCGCGCGCCACGGACAACAATCTCGCCGAAACTGGATTCCTCGTTCAATAGACAGGAGGGGAAGCTACATTTTAACAACTTCGCCAGGGACGACCGGGTGTTTCCAGTCGGAGCCCGCATACTCGATCACCGCGATCGCGCAGTTGCCGATCACGTACGTTTCATCCCAATCGCCCGTGATGTGGGCGCAAATGGCGCGGATCACGGCCCCATGACACACGACGACCACTTCTTGTCCCACATACCGCGCGCGCAGGCTTTCCAGCGCGGCGATGGCACGCTGGCGGACATCTTCCAGGCTCTCGCCGCCCTCCGGTTTCCAAACGCGCCTTTGCGCGGGATCGCTGAAGATGGGGGCGGTCATCATTTCGCCCAGACGTTCGTAAGGATGTCCTCGGAGACAGCCGAAATTGCGTTCATGGATGCCCGCGACCGCCTCGGCGGTCAGGCCCAGCGCGTTTGCGATGATCGCCGCGGTCTGCCGCGCGCGCAGGAAAGGGCTCGAAACCACCACCGCGGGATGGAATTCCCGAGCAAGCTGCTCGGCGATCTGCCGCGCCTGCACGCGTCCGGCATCGGTGAGCGGGATTTCGTCCGATTCGGCGAAACAGCGGCGGAGGTTGGCCTCGGTTTCGCCATGACGAACCAGGATGATTCTGCCGCGGCGATTCGCCTCCATGCTTCAGGTATACCGTGTCGCAGACTCTCAGTCCGCCGTGCCCGGACTGCTCCGGGTACTTGTGGTGGGGCGGAGCATGCGTCCCGAAGAGTCGGGACGCGGCACGCGCACGAGTGCGCGCGCCACGGCGCTGTTCAGGCCCTGAGCTGGTAGCTGTTCAGTGTGACCGCACACAATCGGTTGGTTGGCCTTTCGCTTGCTCCATCACGGGCTATGAAGGTCACGGCTCTGATTCTCAGCCTGTTGATTCTGGGGGCTTGCTCCCAGAATCAAAACGATCGGGCACGCGAACAGGCGCATCAAACCGCCGAACAGATCAAGCACGATTCCCGAGTTGCCGCGCAACGGGCCGCGGCCGACGCGGCGAAGGCAAGCCGCGAAGTCAATCGCGACCTGGATAAGGCCCGCGAGGAGGCGCGCCGGGCGCTCGATACGAATCCGCGTCCCGACGAACATCGCAAAGACAACCCGGACAATCATTGATCTGATGAAGCAAATCGTGCGCACACACTCGTCGTGCCGCGTCCCGACTCTTCGGGAGGCATGCTTCGCCCCACCACAGGTCCCGGAGGAGTCCGGGCACGGCTGAGAGTCTGCGCCACGGATGCCCGGACGGAGATCCGTTATTTTCTGCGCTGCCATCGGCGGCGAGTGTGCGTGCGGGCGCTGCGCTTCCCCGGAACCGGTTCCGAAGCCAATTAATCCCCTCCAGCGCCGTCGGAGGCTGATGCGATCTTCCTTCGCGCCGGCTTTTTTTCAAGGAAGCGTTTCAGGGCGGCCGCGTTATTGTGTTCTTCATCATGGGAGCTGTACAGCAGCGTCACCGGACCGCGTTTCATGGCCTGCACAATTGGTTTCCATGCCTCCTGCCGCTCTTCCAACTCGGCGAAATACCGGCGCTGAAACTCGGTCCATTTGTCCGGATCGTGGGCGAACCACTTTCGCAAGGGCGTGCTGGGGCCAGCCTCCTTCAGCCACCCCTCCATGTGAACGTCGGTCTTGCGGAGACCGCGCGGCCAAAGCCGGTCCACGAGGAAGCGCGCGCCGTCGCTCGACTGGGGCTTGTCGTAGACACGTTTCAACTGAATCATTGTTCACCTCCCTGGCCGTAGTTCCTGACGACCACACTCATCAATGTACCGCCGGCAGCGGCCGGGCGTTGGATCGCCTTACGGGGCACCGAAACGTGCGCGGAGATACGGTAGCGAGAAGCTTCAGGTCGACGGCATCGCAGCTGAATGCTTATTGTGCGCGACATAAAAGTGGAATCCGGAAAGCGGGATCCGTACTGAGCCGCGACAGTGAGGGAGCGGTCGCCGGAAGTCAGCACTGATCTCTGCCCCCTGACGGTCACGGCTCAGGTTGACGTATTCCTACGCTCGGCGCGGCGCGAAGCAATACAGCGATCGGCTAACAGTTGTAACTTCTATCCTTGTTTGCGGCGCGGCGTACAAAACCCCGGCCGCTGGTCCCGCGTCTTACCAGGTGGGGAAGAACTTGGGCCTTCGAATCCAGGGAATTGCCGATGTCGCCTTCCCGAAGAAGACTCTCCCAAAGACCGGCGGTATTTCCTTATCGGGCCTGCGCCGATTCTCAAGGATTACGAAGATCGCTGTTACGCTTGTTCTCTTATCAGCCCTCACACTGCTGGAAGTGAGATCTTCCTGGGCCGAGTCACGCATTCTTTCGATCGTGGCGCGGCAGGAGACATTCTCAATCCGGCCGGGTCCCAGTCACGCTCTCGACCGCCCGGGTCGAGGCCCGTACGACGAACGTCTTGGGTATTCGCGATTACCCGGATTTATCGCGAGATTGGAGGCGGCCGGATTCCGCATCGACAGCCAGGCGTCGGATTCATTCGCGCAGCGGGCGCTGAGCCGGCTTGGGCTGGAACCGACGTATCGCGAAAAGAATCGGGCGGGGCTTCTCATTTTGGACCGCGCGGGACGGCCTTTATACAGCTCACCGAATCCGCGGCGAATCTATCCTGACTTCGCGTCCATTCCCGCGCCGATCGTCAGAACAGTTCTGTTCATCGAAAATCGCCAGATGCTGGACACATCCCGGCCTTATCGAAATCCGGCGGTTCAATGGGGCCGGTTTGGTCACGCCATGTTTGATGTGGGCCTGCACGCAATCGATCACCGGTACCCGCGGCCCGGTGGCAGCACTCTCGCAACGCAGCTCGAGAAAATGCGCCACTCGCCCGATGGCCGCACCGGTTCGATTCTCGAGAAGGCGCGACAGATGGCGTCAGCCTCGCTGCGCGCTTATCGCCTGGGTCCGGTAACGATTTCCGCCCAGCGGGAGATTGTCTGCGACTACATCAATTCGATTCCTCTGTCGGCCACACGGGGGCAGGGAGAGGTTATAGGGCTCGCGGACGGTCTCCACGATTGGTACGGAGATGACGTGGCATCGGTCAACGCGCTGCTGTCGGCGAAGGAATCAACGTTGAACGACAGAGGGCTCGCCGCGCGAGGAAGAGCGTATCGAGAGGTCTTATCGCTCCTCCTCGCGTTGCGGGCGCCAACGCGGTACCTGCTGCGAGACCCCGACGCGCTGGCAGACAAGACTGATGGTTACCTGCGGGTGCTGAGCCGGAACGGAGTGATTTCGGAACGGCTGCGGGACGAAGCCCTGGCCGCCCGGAAAAACCTGCGGCCCGAAGCCTCACCGCGGCCGCCGGAGAGCTTCACCGCAAACAAGGCGTCGAATGCGATTCGCGTCTCGCTCTTGTCGATGCTCGGCGTGCGCAAGCAATATACGCTCGACCGGCTGGATATGACCGTGAACGCCACGCTCGACCGGGCGGCGCAGAAATCCGTCACCGACTTCCTTAACGGCTTGTCCGGTTCGGACGCGGTGAAGGCCGCGGGACTCGATCAATATCAGTTGCTCGACCAGGGAAACCCTCGCTCGGTGATTTACAGCGTCACGGTTTACGAACGCGGCAGCCGTTCCAATCTGCTGCGGATCCAGACGGACAATTTCAACGAGCCGCTGGATATCAACATGGGCACGAAGCTGCAGCTCGGCTCTACCGCGAAACTGCGGACAATGATCAATTACCTTCAGATCGTCGAGGATCTGCATCGTGAGTATTCGGGGATGACGCCTCCGCAACTGAAGAGCGTCCACGTAATTCCCGGCGACGCTCTGACGCAATGGGCCATCGACTATTTGTCGAAAGCAACCGACAAAAGCCTGGAGCCGATGCTCGAAGCGGCGCTCCAGCGCAAGTATTCCGGCGGCAATGGCGAAGCGTTCTTCACCGCGGGTGGCTTGCATCATTTCGATAATTTTGAGAAATCCGAAGACTACGAAATCTTCACGGTCAGCGAGGCCTTTCAGCGGTCCGTCAACCTGGTTTTTATCCGTCTGATGCGGGACATCGAACATTACTACATGTTCCGTGTGCCGGGATCATCACCCGATGTGCTGGACAACCCGAACGATCCCGCCCGGCAAGGCTACCTGAAACGTTTCGCCGATTTTGAAGGCCGCACGTTTCTGCGGCGCTTCTACGAGAAGTACGGGCGCCAGACGCCGGACCAGGCGCTGCAGACTTTGATTGGCGGGATCGCCCTGACGCCGGTGCGCGCCACAGTGATCTTCCGGTCCGTACGGCCGCAGGCGAACCTGGATCAACTGGACGCCTTCCTTCGGGCGCATCTGCCCGCGTCGGCCCTGGCCCGCGAGGATACCGGGGAGTTGTTCGATAAGTATGGCCCGGATAAGTTCGATCTTAACGATCGGGGTTATCTGGCGCGCGTTCACCCGCTCGAACTCTGGCTGCTGAATTACCGTGAGAGCCACCCCAACGCCACGCTTCGGGATGTCATCCAGGCAAGCGCGGCGCAGCGCCAGGAGGTGTACAAATGGCTCTTCAAAACCCGCTACAAACATGCGCAGGATAAACGCATCGAGACTCTGCTGGAGATCGACGCGTTCAAAGAGATCCACCGCGCCTGGCGATCCCTGGGCTATCCATTCGACTCGCTCGTGCCGTCGTATGCGACTTCGATCGGCGTTTCGGGCGATACGCCGCATGCGCTGGCCGATCTGGTCGGGATTTTGGTCCGGGACGGAATGTACTACCCGGACACCGGCATTCGGCAAATTCAGCTTGCTCAGGCGACGCCTTGGGAAACGACGCTTTCGCATGAGCCGGCGCAGGGTGGGCGAGTCCTTTCCCCCTCGATCGCAAGACTGGCGCGCCGCGAAATGATCGGTGTGGTGCAGAACGGGACGGGCCGCCGCGCGCAAGGCGGCTTCAAATTCGCGGATGGCTCCATCCTGCCGATTGGGGGAAAGACCGGCACCGGCGACAACCGCCTGCAGGAGTTCGGAGTACGCGGCGGCCTGATCGGATCGAGAGTGGAAAACCGTACGGCGGCCTTTGTGTTTTTTATCGGCAATCGGTTCTATGGAACCGTCCTGGCCTTCGTTCCGGGCAAGACCGCGGGCAATTATAAGTTCACCAGCGCTCTGGCGGTGCAGATATTAAAAGATCTCGAGCCGCGGCTCCTGCCGCTGATCTCCACTCCCCCATCTCAGACCCGCCCGAGGGCGTCGGTTGCCGGTTAGATGGCAGCCCGCGGTGGATTGCTCCGATTCTGATCCTGCTCTTGCTCTTGCCTGGAGCGATGTCAGATGAACCTGGTGTTCACACGGTCGTAAAGCGCTCGGTCGCGGCAAATGAGGCGGACCGGGCGGCAACCGGGGATTAATCTGACTTCGGATAGCGCGTGTTCAGGAAGACATGCTGAACCAGGCAAGTTGGCCGATTTCGTTCTTCTCGACGGCGATCCGCTCGAAGGATATTGGAAGCGGCTGAAGGCCAAGTGCTGGTCAAAGGCGGCGTGGCAGTCGTGGACAAGCTGGTGTAGTTGTCCAGGAAATACTGGACACGCGACTTCAGTCGCGTTTTTGGGCGCCACATTTGAAGACGCGACTGAAGTCGCGTGTCCGAACCGCATAAAACTGCTCAGTGTGGACACTACACCTACTAAACCCCGTTTCCGGCCCCGATCCGCGATCGCCGCATGGGCGCCCACGCGGGAAACATCGCGGGATCGTCCAGCCAGACCAGCATCCACTCGACCATCTCCGCCTTCATCCGCCGCTTCTCCTGCGCGACCCTGGCGTTCGATGCCGCGAACCGCGCCCGCGCCTTTGCCGCGATCACCTGGTCGCGGCAAGATCGCCGCAGATCCGGCCGTGAAGCATAAACCTCGCTCATTGCGCGCAGCGATGCTTCCATCTGGTCCATCGAATGTGGCGCCACGCCCATCCACGGCTGCGCGATCGCGAGTCCCGATTCGCGAATCGTAGTCTCCGAAACATCCGGCAGCGCGGATTTCAATTCACGCCACTCCGCCTCGTCCACCAGCGCCCATCCGCGCGCCGCCGCGAAATCGAGCACGCGCTGACGTTTGGTGATCCGCGCCATTACCGCCGCAAGGCCCGCTGATACCGCGCCACCGCCGCCTCATGCTGCACCAGCGATTCCGAGAAATTATGTCCGCCCGACCCATCCGCCTTCGCCACAAAATACAGGTAGTGCGTCTCGGCCGGAGACAGCGCCGCCCTGATCGAACTCACCCCCGGATTGGCGATCGGCCCCGGCGGCAATCCCGCATGCTGATACGTATTCCACGGACTCGCATTCTCCAGATCTGAGCGGTAAATCGCGCCGCGGTACCGATGCTGAAGCAGCGCCGCATACACGGTCGTCGGATCGCAATCGAGCTTCATCCCGAGCGCCAGGCGATTGCGAAACACCGAAGCCACCATCGGCCGCTCTTCCGGCCGCTTCGCTTCCCGTTCGACAAGCGAAGCCAGCGTGATCGCGTCGTGCACATCGGCGCGCGCGCCCAGCGCTTTCCATTGCGCGCGGAATTCGTCCGTCATCATGCGGCAGATCTGGCGCGCGGTCGTATACCGGTACACGCGGTACTTGTTCGGGAACAGATAGCCTTCGAGCGTGGGCGCATGTGGATCCAGATCGCGAATCATCTCCGGATCCCGCGCGGCGGCGAGAAACGTTTGCGCGCTCATCGTGCCCAGCTTCTCCACCGCTTCCGCGATATCGAACATGTTGAACCCCTCAGGGATCAGCAGCTCCATATAGAAGATGTCGCCGCGCGCGATGCGCCCGTAAACCGTCAGCGGCGACGCAGGCTTGTCGAACTTGTACTCGCCCGCCTGCAGATTCGCGCCGCGTTCAAACGCGCGCGCCGCCAGAAAGAGCCACGCGCTCTGAATCACGCCCTTATCCGCAAGCTCCCGCGCCATACTCCGCGTTGAAGTCCCATGGGCGAAATCGAGGAACACCGGCTGCGAAAAACCCTCGTACGGACGATTCAGCCGCGACAGCACCCATGCTCCGCCGATCGCGGCGACAAGCATCGCCAACACCAATGTCCGGAACACGAACCTCATCGCTGCGCCTCGACCGAATCCAGATAACTCTGCAGCAAAATCACGGCCGAAAGCCGGTCGATCGCCGGTTTCCGCTCCCCATGCGCGATGCCCGACCCGCGCAGCGTGCGTTCGGCCTCGCGGCTGGTCCAGCGCTCATCCCAGAACTTCACCGGCAGTCCGGTTTTGTATTCGAGTTCACGCGCGAACTCCCGTGTGTATTCGCTCTGCCGGCTTGCAGCGCCGCTCATCTGCACCGGATCGCCGACGAGAAACAACTCGACGCCCGACTCGACCGCCATCCGCCGGAGCGTCTCGATATCGGCGCGCCGCCCCTCACGATCGAGGGTTTTCAGTCCCTGGGCGGTTAGCCCCAACTCATCGCTGAGCGCGAGCCCGATGCGTTTCTTTCCCAGATCCAGAGCCAGTATACGGCCCGCTTTGCTCACGATTCGATTATCGGGTATTCAACGTCAGGCGCAGGTTCGTCCGCGGCGAATCAGGAATCTTCCCGGTATCTTCTCGTCTTTGACCACGCGGGCGAGTGAGAAACATCATGGTCGTCCGCGATAAAACCAAAACGGACAGCTTTCGACTTCCTGAGATCAGTCTTGAGTGTATTCGCCTTGGCAACCGTTACCACGTGTGTTCGAAAGAACCAAGAGCGACCAGCGCGTTCACGTC
>JASHSD010000566.1 GCA_030036985.1 Bryobacteraceae bacterium | reverse complement strand
AATTAAAGAAACAAAGAGGGATAACCGGAATCACGAGGGAGACAGATCCGAACCAAAGGGGAAATTTATTGGTCAACTTGCCATCTTTTGGGGCTACTCTGAAGAGAGGACCTGCCGGACCAGCCCGCCGCATTTCCTGGTGACATTTCCTATTGCCGAGCGACCTTTCAGTCCGGTATGCGGTACGGTTTTTGGGGTCCGAATTCCCCAAAACTGCCATGCGCGCGAGGGGCGGGTTTCTTCAGGCGAAATCATGGCGCGCGCGGTGCAATCCGCCTGGTGAAAGCCGTTAGCGCGTTCATCAATACCTGTTCCTCAAACCTGGTGTTCCCGCCTCAAACAAGCTCTTCGGATCACGCCTCGATACGCTTGGTTCGCGGGTTTGGGCTGCCTCGTTTCCCTTATCGACCGGCATATGGTCGCGGGCGAAGTCACTGGCACGCCACGTGCTTCCAACGGAATCGGCACAAATGACTCATATCCGTGAAACGCTGGTTACGCGCCGCTATCGTATGCTCGCCGCCGGGGCTCTGACCGTTCTTTTCGGTGCTTCCGTCGCTTGCAGCAGCACCCCGCAGGCCAGGGAAGCCAAGTATCTGCGCCGCGGAGAAGCGTACATGGCGAAGAAGGACTACGCGCGCGCTTTCCTGGAATTCAGGAATGCATCGCGAGTCATGCCGCAGGATGGCGAGCCGTACTACCAGGTGGGCCTCACGTACATGGCAATGGGAAATGTGGCTAATGGCGCGGAAGCCTTCCGCAAGGCGACGGAGCTGAATCCGAAGGACCAGCGCGCCCAGTTGAGATTGGGTGAGCTTATGGCCGGGAGCGGCAGCAAAGACGTGGTGAAACTGGCCACCGATCGACTGGAGGAAGTGCTTTCCGCTTCTCCGAATAATTCCGATGCCAGCGATGCGCTGGCGTTGGCCGAATGGAAACTGGGTAAAACCGATGAAGCATTCAGCAGGCTGGAGGATACGCTGCGGAAGTTCCCGTCCCGGCTGCAAACTTCGGTGGAGCTGGCGCGACTGAAACTGGGCCAGAAAGACCTGGCGGGAGCCGAGCAGGTCTTGAAGCAGGCATTGGCCCGCGACCCCCGGTCCGTGCTGGCGGAGTTGGCGCTGGGGCAGCTTTACATGGTAACGAAACAACCTGCGAAGGCGGAAGTCGAGTTGCGAAAAGCCATTCAATTGGATCCGAAGAACGGAACGGCGCTGATGGGGCTTGCGGCGATCCAGACAGCCGGGAAGCGTATGGCTGAAGCCGAGCAAACGTACCTGCGGATCGCGGCTCTTCCGAGCGCCGAATTCAAGCCGATGCACGCTTTGTTCCTCTTCAACCAGGGGAAACGGGATGCCGCACTGGCTGAGTTTGAAAAACTGGCTAAAGAGTATCCGAACGACCGAGCCGCCCAAAGCCGCCTTTTCGCCGCGTATGTGGCCATGGGGAAGAGCCAGGCTGCGCAGAATTTGGCGGCTGCGGCCTTAAAGAAAAATCCGAAGGATACCGATGCGTTATTCGATAGAGCGGGCCTTTCGCTGCGATCCGGGAATATTGTGGAGGCGGAGAAAGATCTCAGAGCCGTTCTGCGGTTCAAGCCCGATTTCGCCGAAGGACACGCCGCGATGGCGGCGGTTGACAGAGCGAAGGGTTTAACCCTGGATGAGCGACACGAATTGAACGAGTCCCTGCGGATCAATCCGGCGCTGCTGCAGCCGCGCCTGGCGTTGGCCAGGAACTATATCGCGGCCAAGGAAGCGAAATCGGCCCTCGATGTCCTGAACGCCGCCCCGGCGAATCAGAAAGGCGTGTTGGCCTTCGTGGTGGAGCGCAACTGGGCGCTGTTGGGCGTCGGCGACACAAAGGAGATGAGATCCGCTTTGGACCAGAATTTGCGAACCGGGCGTTCTCCGGAACTGGTCGTCCAGGACGGCGTTCTCCGGCTTCGGCTGGCCGATTACTCCGGCGCTATTGCCGACGCCGAAGAAGCCATTAAGAACAATGACCTGCGCGGGGCGCGACTTCTGGCGGGTGCTTACCTGGCTCAGAAGCAGCCCCGAAAAGCGGAAGATCGGCTCCAGGAGCTGGCGGCGTTGCATCCCAAATCGGCGCCGCTGGCGAATGTGTTGGGACAGTTATATCTGGAAGACGGAAACCGCGCCGCGGCGCGAAAGGCATTTGAGGCGGCGCTGGCGGCTAATCCCAGGTTCCTGGATGCAGACTTATCTCTGGCGGGGATCGATACCCAGGAAAAACATCTGGATGCCGCTCACCGGCGCCTGCTTGGGCTTGTCGCCGCGAACCCGAAAAACATTACGGTATTGCTTATGCTTGGCGGTGTAGCTGCGGACATGGGCGACCAGGAGGAAGCCCTGCAACGCTATCGCGCGGCGATTGCCATCGACGGCTCAAATGTCTTTGCGTTAACCGGCTTGGCCTACACGCTGGCGTCCTCTCAGCCGGATGAGGCTCTGAAGTACGCCCAGCAGGCGGCGCAACTCGCTCCTGACAGCGCCATGGTGGAGGATACGCTCGGCTGGATTTACTACCGGAAAACAGTCTATGGCATCGCTCTCAACTATTTGAAGACGGCCGCGGAGAAGGAACCCACTCCGCGGCGGCAGTTTCACCTGGCGATGTGCTATCTGAGAGAAGGCCAGCGCGACATGGGTGAGCAGACACTGCAGTTGGCGCTTCGGCAGGATCCCAGTCTGCCCGTAACCGAGAAGGGCTGGTAGCTTCAGCGGCCAAGCCGTTGCGTTTTGTCCGGTCTAAATCGGGCCTAAGGACGTGTCACCACATAATCCGTTCAACCACTCCCTTACGGTCGTGGCTCAGAAGCCTGTTCCGAGCCGCGCGCGCAAGTAAGCGGTTTTGCGCAAGCGGATTGGTTATTTGGTGATCCTAAATCCGGCAGTTCAGCCGGTACCCGGCCCGATTCGTTGTTTGCCGCCAACGAGATCCAACTGCTGCGCAGATCACCATTTTGGTGACAACCACATCTCTCTCAATCAGTTGCAGCCACGGATGAATCGCCGATCTCTCTGTCCGCAACTGCCGGATTTAGG
>JASHSD010000565.1 GCA_030036985.1 Bryobacteraceae bacterium | reverse complement strand
ACGCGGCGGCATTCTTTCCGCCGCCTTCCGCCATGTCGGGCCTGCCGCCGCCTTTCCCGCCTAATGCCTGCGCCAGCGCGCCCACCAGTTTGCCCGCCTGCAGACGCTGTGTCATGTCCTTGGTGACGGCGGCGACGATCGAAACCGCCCCGTCCTCCGCGGAAGCCAGCACAATCACAGCCGAACCCCACTTGTTGCGCAGGGCGTCGGCAAGGGTGCGCATCTGCTGGCGGTCGAGGCCTTCCACGCGAGAGATCAAATAGCGCGCGCCGTTCTTCTCTTTGGCCTCCGTTTCGAGATCGCGCACGGCGGACTGCGCCAGCTTCGTTTTCAACTGCGCGATTTCGCGTTCGAAGCTGCGCTTTTCGGCGAGAAGGCGGTCGACCTGTTCGACCAGCTCCGGCTCGCCGACGCGGAGCATGTTTGCCATGCGATGCAGAGCTTCGCCGGCTTCCTGGAAATGGGCCACCGCGCCTTCGCCCGTGATGGCTTCGATGCGGCGCACGCCCGCCGAAATGCTGCTCTCGGAGGTGATTTTGAAGACGCCGATATCGCCGGTGCGCGTCACGTGCGTGCCGCCGCAGAGTTCCTTGCTGAAATCTGGGATCGAGACGACGCGCACTTCCTCGCCGTATTTTTCGCCGAACAGAGCCATGGCGCCGGTGGAGATGGCCTGATCGATGGGCATCACGTTGGTGGTGACCTGGGTGTTGCGCAGAATCTGCTGGTTGACCAGACGCTCGATTTCGGTTTTCTCGGCGGGATCGAGCGCGGCGTAATGAGTGAATCGAAACGCAGACGGGGCGGCTCGACCACGCTGCCCGCCTGCTTGACGTGCGGCCCGAGGACCTGGCGCAGCGCGGCGTGCAGCAGATGCGTCGCGGTGTGATTGCGCATGGTCGACCAGCGCTCAGGCGCGGCGACTTCGGCGCGGAGCTCGTCGCCGATATGAAGCGGCGCGAGCGTGCGGATTTTGTGCACGGTGAGACCAGGCACGGCGGGACGCGTGTCTTCCACGACGGCGATGGTCTCTCCGGTGTGCGCGTCGAAGAGCGTGCCGCGGTCGCCGATCTGTCCGCCGGTTTCGGCGTAGAACGGCGTCTGGTCGAGCACCAGCTCGCCTTCCGCATGCGCGAGCAGAGTGTCGACGATGTGCTGATTCACCAGAAGACCGGTGACTTTCGAGACGGCATCGAGTTGGTCGTAGCCGAGGAAGCGGGTGCGGCCCTTCGCCAGCAATTGCTGATACGCCGGGGCGATGGCGCCTTTTTCGCCGCCTTTCCAACTGGCGCGGGCGCGCTCCCGCTGCAGACGCATTTCGGCTTCAAAGGCGGTGGTGTCAATGTGGACGCCGCGCTCGCGCGCGATGTCTTCCTGTTCATCGAGGGCAAGGCCGTAGGTGTCGTAAAGCTTGAACGAAACCGCGCCGGGCACTGTGCCGTTCGAGAGGCGCGCGATTTCGTCGTTGAAGACCTTTTCCGCGACGAGGAACGTGGTGGCGTAGCGGTGCTCTTCGTCCTTCACGATTCGCGCCACGCGCTGCGCCGATTCCATCAACTCGGGATAGCCCGGCCGCATCAGCTCGGCGACGAAGCCGGTGAGTTCGTAGAGATACGGCTCCTGCTTGCCGATCAGGCGCGCATGACGCATGGCGCGGCGCATGATCTTGCGCAGAACGTAGCCGCGTCCTTCGTTCGAAGGAAGGATGCCGTCGTGAATCAGAAAGGCCGTGGCGCGGGCGTGGTCGGCATTGATGCGCAGAGCCGTGTCGCCGCGCGGATCGGCGCCGTAGGCGACGCCGCAGAGATCGCCGGCGCGCTCGACAATCGGGCGGATGAGGTCGGTGTCGTAGTTCGACAGCTTGCCCTGGAGGACAGCGGCGATGCGTTCGAGTCCCATGCCGGTGTCGATGGAAGGCCGCGGCAGCGGCGTCATGGCGCCGGACGCGTCGCGGTTGTACTGCATGAACACGAGATTCCAGATTTCGACGAAGCGCTCGCCGGGATTTTCCGGAAAGGCGCCTTCGCCGGCCTCGGGGCCGAAGTCGTAGAAGATCTCGGAACACGGGCCGCAGGGACCGGTATCGCCCATCTGCCAGAAGTTGTCTTTTTCGCCCAGCCGGAAAATGCGGTCCTTGGGCACGCCGGCGACTTCCTGCCAGAGGCGCTCGGCTTCGTCATCCTCGCGGAAAACCGTGACGTAGAGCTTGTCTTTCGGCAGGCCGTAATCCTTCGTGATCAACTCCCAGGCGAACGCGATGGCGTCGGCTTTGAAGTAATCGCCGAAGGAGAAGTTGCCCAGCATCTCGAAGAAGGTGTGATGGCGGCGGGTGTAGCCGACGTTTTCGAGATCGTTGTGCTTGCCGCCGGCCCGGACGCATTTCTGGGAGGACGCGGCGCGGGTGTACTCGCGTTTTTCGAGACCCTGGAAAACCTCCTTGAACTGGTTCATGCCCGCGTTGGTGAAGAGCAGAGTGGGGTCGTTGGCGGGCAGCAGGGGGCTGCTGCGGACAATGCGATGCCCGCGCGCGTGGAAGAAGTCGAGGAAACGCTGACGGATATCGTTGCCGGTCATATCGTGGGTATTTCGATTATAGGAAGAGCGGGGCGCGCGCCGCGCTCAGTCGCCGAATCGTTCCGCGGCGCGGGCTTTCGCTTTGGCGGCTTCGATTTCGCGGTTGCGCGGCGGCGCGGTGGTTTCGAGCGAAAGCAGGAGCCTGGTGGAAATGCCTGCGACCTCGTCGACCGCATCGAGGAAAAGGCGCTCGTTCGCCTTCGAGGGTTTGGTGCACCCGCTGATCTTGCGCACGAACTGCAGGGACGCCGCGCGGATCTCTTCCTCGGTTACGGGCGGATCGAAGTTAAACAGGGTTTTGATGTTCCGGCACATCCCGATGACTTCAAGGTAACAAAGAAACGGTTATGTTACCGGACACGCGACTTCAGTCGCGTCTTGGGGCGCGACATTTAAAGACGCGACTGAAGTCGTGTGTCCATAAAGTGCGATATCCTTCAGGTATTAAAATCGGGCGTCGGCTGGAGGGTCCCATGAGTTTTCGTGAACAGCTTCACACTTACATAACGCACCTGGAGAAACGTCTGCGCTGGAGCACTTTGCTCCGCGGCCTGGCGATCCTGAGCTGTGGCGCGCTGCTGACCACGCTGGTGCTGGTCATGATCGCCAACGCCCTCGCCTTTTCGCATGGCAGCGTTACGGCGGCGCGTCTGGCGCTGATCGTGATTCTCGCGGGCGCGGCCGCGGCCGGACTGGCGCTGCCGCTGCGGCGCCTCACCCGACGACGGGCCGTCGAAACCGCCGAAGCCGCGTTCCCGCAGTTCCAGCAGCGCCTCACCACGTTTTCCGAACGCGACGGGCAGGATCCGTTTATCGAACTTCTGGCCGGAGACACGATGGATGTCGCGCGAACGGCCGAACCCAGGCAGTTCGTCACAGACCGGCGGCTTTGGATTTCGCTGGGCGCGAGCGTCGGCGCGTGCGTTGTGCTCGTCTGGATGATCGCGGCAGGTCCCGGTTTTCTCGGCTATGGCGCTTCCCTGCTCTGGACCGGTCCGCGCAAGCCGCCGATTTACGATCTGCGCGTCAGTCCCGGCAACGCCGTGGTGCGCCGCCATGCCGATCAGCTGGTTTCGGCCATTCCGGTGGGATTGAAATCGCCCAAGGTGAAGTTGTATGCGCGTTTCGCCAGTTCCCCGAAGTGGGAAGAGATCGCGATGCAGAAGGCGGCTGGCAATTTCGCGGGCGGCTACCAATTCCTGTTCGGCGGGTTGCCCGAGAACGTGGATTACTACGTTACCGCCGGTGCACTCGAATCGAAACACTACAGCATCAAGGTGACCGATCTCCCGGCGGTCAAACAGATCCGCGTGACCTATCATTACCCCGCGTGGACCGGCATTCCGCCCGAGATTGAAGAACGCGGCGGCGATCTGCGCGCCGTGCTGGGCACCGAAGCGGAACTCGAAGTTTCGACCGACCGTCCGCTGCATGGCGGGCAAATCCTTTTGGATAACGGGCAAAAGATCCAGCTCACCGGCGGCGCAAACAACGTTTATCGCGGCACGGTCAAGATGGATCACGACGGCGTTTATCACGTCGCGGGCATCGATCAGGGGCAGCCGGTGCGCGTCAGCGAAGACTTCTTTATTGAAGCGCGCAAGGCCAATCCGCCGCAGATCGCGCTGGTGCGTCCGCATGGCGATTTTCATGCGAGTCCGATTGACGAAGTGACCCTTGCGGCCAAGGCGACAGACGACTACGGTCTCAAGAACGTTGAGCTGCATTATTCGGTCAACGGCGCGCCCGAGGTCACGGTGGATCTGCTCAAGCAGAAAGGCGCGAAGCAGGCGGATGGCTCGACCACCCTGGCGCTGGAGGATTTCAAGCTGGTTCCCGGGGACCTGGTCAGCGTGTATGCGACCGCGAAAGATGCAAACGCCGAATCCCACACGGACATGATGTTCATCGAAGCCGATCCGTTCGAGCGTGAGTTCTCGCAATCGCAGGCGGGCGGCGGTGGAGGCGGAGGGGGCGGTGGCGGCGAGCAGACGCCGCAGATTTCGCAGCGCGAAAAAGAGATCATTTCCGAGACTTTCAAGCAGCAGGCCGATAAGAACTCGACCGCGCAGCAGGCGGCCGACATCGCCAAGCTGCTGTCGGAATCCCAAGCCAAGCTCCACGATCAGGCGATCACGCTTTCCGGGCGGCTGGAGGCGCGCGAATTGACCGACGCGGTGCAGGCGATCAGCGATTTCCAGAAGGACATGATCGCGGCGTCGCAGCAGATGGAGCCGGCGGCAAAGCAACTACAGCAGCAGAAGTGGAAGGACGCGATTCCCAACGAGCAGAAAGCGCTGCAATCGCTTCTGCGCGCAGAGGCCACGTTCCGGCAGATTCAGGTGGCGTTCGGAGCGCGCGGCGGGGGTGGCGGAGGCGGTGGCGGCGCGGCACGGGATTTGGCCGCTCTGTTCGATCTCGAACTGGATACCGAAAAGAACCAGTACGAGACGCAAAAATCGGCCGCAAGCGAGTCGCAACAGCAGAAAGATCAGGAAGTCGCCGACGCGCTGAAGAAGCTGGACGAGTTGGCGAAACGGCAGGAGGATTTGTCGCAGCAGCAGCGCAACAGCCCGCAGACCGCCGAGCAGAAGTGGCAGCAGGAGATGCTTCAGCGCGAGACCGAGCAACTACAGCGTCAGATGGAACAACAGCTGGCGCAGAACGGACAACAGGGGCAACAAGGTCAGCAGGGGCAACAGGGCGGGCAGAGCGGGTCGTCTTCGGGACAGGCGTCTTCGTCGCAGGCCTTGGGGAGGTCGGGCGGCGCGTCGGGCGATGCCCAGTCCCAGCAGCAAGCCACGCAGCAGGCCGCACAGCAGGCATTGGATCGCCTGCGCCAGGCCAATGAAGATATGAAGCGGGCCGCCTCGCAGGGCGCGAGTTCGGCCGATGCGCGCCGCGCCGCGGATCGTTTGCGCGAAGCCACCGATCTGCTCGGCGGTTTACAGCAGAAGGACGCCGCCGGCCAAATCAACGCGATGGCCCAGACCGCGAACAACCTGGCGAACCGGCAAAAAGAGCAGGCGGACCATGTGCGCGATCTGATGGCTCAGCTCAACGCCGCCCGCAATTCGGGCAAGACGCCGCCGCAGGTCACCGATCAGGACATCGACAAGATGGTCACCGACCGGCAGCAGGTGGCGAACGATCTGTCGCGGCTGACCCAGCAGCTTCGCAACACGGCGCGCGAACTCGCGCCCGAGCAGCCGGGCGTTTCACAGAAGCTGCGGTCCGCGCTCGACGGCATGGACGAGAACGATCTCAACAGCCGAATGCAGCGCAGCTCCGATTGGCTGCGTACCGGCAATTTCTCCGATCCGGTGGAGACCGCGCTGACCAACGATTTGAAAAAGCTGGGGCAGCAGATCGGCGATGCCGCGCGGGCGTTCGGCAGCGGCGGGCAGCCCAATTCCGAGGAGGCCCAGTTGAATCGGGCGATGGACGATCTGGCTCGCGTGCGGGACCAGTTGAATAGTATCGGCGGGAGCCCCAACGGGCAGCGGGGACAGGGTCAGGCTGGACAGCAGGGTCAGCAGGGCCGCGCGGGCCAACCGATGCGGAACGGTCAACTGGCGCGCAATGGTCAGGGGCAAGGCGCTCAGCAGGGGCAACAGGGCCAGGGAGGCCAGGCGGGCCGGGGCGGTCAGGTGGGCCAGGCCGGCGGACAGCTGGCGAATGGAGTCGGCGACCGGCTGGCGGGTCCGGTGGGCAATCCGGGCGGCGGCGCGGGAAATCGCGATCGTTACGCATACGGCGCGTATGACACCGGCAACACTCGCATCCAGGGACGGGCGGTGGCGCCGCAACAAGGCCCGAACCCCGCGGACACGCAGAAGGATATCGATCAGGGTTTAAACCTGCTCAACGGCGTGCGCGCCGTGGTGCAGGACAGTCCCGAGGCGCAGGCGCAATTGCAGGCGCTGATCCAACAGATGCGCAATCTGGATCCGAAGCGGTTTCCCGGAAATCCCGAGCTGGCGGAGCAACTGCACCAGCAGCTGGTCAGCGAAGTGGATGCGCTCGAACTGCAGCTGCGGCGGCATCTGGAGGAAAGCCAGGGCGGCACGATCCGCAATGCCGATCCGACGAAGGCCCCGGCGGGATATCAGGAGTCGGTGGCTGAGTATTACAGGAAGCTTTCGGCGGCGAATCGATAGCTCCGACTACAGCTCCGACGCGGCTAAAGTCGCGTGTCCAGATGGCGGAAGGCTGCGCGCTTGGACGATTTTGACCTTGACGTTGTGATAGCGCTTGTTGGGCCGCTTCTCCGCGGGTGAGAACTCGACCAGGTACAGGTTGCGCAGCGCCAGACCGATGCTTCCGGCAGTGTCGGCAAAATCTATTCCCTGCCCCCGGATTGTTCCGAGATTTTCTTCAGCAGACGGGGAACGACAGGAATCCGGCGCTGAGGCAGCGCCGTGCGAACACCCGGCTTGCAGGGCCGAAGCCCCGACCCTCTACGCATAGCGGAGCAGCGCTTTGAATCCGTAATCCATGTGCATCTGGATGTGGCAGTGGAACAGCGTATCGCCGGGCTGGTCGGCGGTGAAGTCTACGCTGGCGCGACCGTAGGTGGGCACGACAACCGTGTCCTTGATCACGCCCGACGTGGCTTTGCCGTAGATCTCGGCGATTTCGAGCTGGTGCCGATGCACGTGCAGAGGATGCGCGTCGTCTGTGCGGTTGTGAAAGGTCAGGCGATAGCGCGTGCCCTGTTTGAGCAGAAACTCTTTATCGTGCGGATACGGCTTGCCGTTCACGTTGAAGCTGTTGTATTTCCCGGCGCCGCGCGGAATTTTTTCGAAAAGCATGTCCAGCTTCTCCGTGGGCGCGGGCTGCGACGGCGGTTTGCCGAAGATCGTGTAATCCCAGTTGGATTTCGGCGGCGCTGTCCATTGCGGCGTGACGTGCTGATTGGCGTATTCGATGACAATGCCGAGGCCGCCTTCGCGAACCATGTCCTCCGGCGCGCCCATAATCCATACGCCCGGATGATTCATTTCGACGATGGCGTCGACGCGCTCCCCAGGGCCGAGCATCAGGACGTCGACCGCAGCGGGCGTCGCGACCGGATTGCCGTCGAGTGCGATCACATTGAACTTGTGGCCGGGCAGCGCGAGATGCCGATTCTCGATCGCGCTGGCGTTGAGGAAGTGGAACAAGACGCGGTCGCCGGGCTTGACGCGGATCGGCTCGCCCGCGCCGAGCGCTTTGTCGTTGATGGAAAAAATGTCGGCGGCGACTTCGATGCCGGGCTGCCGCGTATCCATCACAGCGGGACGTTCCGGCTGCGGGCCGGTGGCGTCGAGATCGTCGTTGTCCATCGACGTACTGGTGAAATACGGCTCCCAGTCGCGCAGCGCGAGGTAGTGTTCCTGATCGTAACGTCCGGGATTGTTCGCGCCTTCGATGACGAGGAAGCCGAACATGCCTGTGTAGCTGCCGCGGTGCAGATCGTCCATCGCCATGGTGTGGGTGTGATACCAGCGCGTGCCGGCGGGCGTGGGAGTGAACTTAAAGCTGCGGCTCCCATGCGGCGGGACGGCGGGCGAGCCTTCCTCCTCGGAGCCGTCGACGTCGGAGGGGATGAGCAGTCCGTGGCAGTGGACGGTCTCGGGCGTGTCGGTGTCGTTGATGACGTTGAGCGTGATCGGCACGCCTTCCTTCATGCGCAGCAGCGGACCCGGCGAGATGCCGTTGTACCCGATGGTGCTGATGATGCGGTTCGGCGCCAGTTCGACCGTGACAGGCGCGATGCGCAGGGTGAACTCGGTCTTGGCCGCTTCCTGCGTGCCCGCGGTGGGTGTGAGGAAGGACTGCGGTTCCTGGCCCGGCAGGCGTGAGGCTGCGGCGGCGAGTCCGGCGATCTTGAGGAAGTCGCGACGTTGCATGGGGGATAAAGATGCCTGGGAACATCGTACCGCCTGGGGCGCGGGCGGACCGAACGGGGATAATGGATGTAAAGCGTATGCAACGCACGATCAGCCTGCCGGACGATTTGCTGGCGCAAATTGAGGGAACGGCCGCACAGCAGGGCAAGAGCGTCGATCAGTGGCTCGAAGAGGCCGTGCGCGCGCGGTTGGAAGATCGAAAATGGCTTGATCTGCTCGAATATGGCGCGCGCACCGGACGCGCTTCGGGCTATACCGCGGCGGACGTGCCGCGTGTTGTGAAGGCGCGGCGCCGGATCAACGCGGGCCGCGGTTGAGCGTCACCCTCGACACGAACATCTACGTCTCAGCCCTTGAATTCGGCGGAGTCGGCGCCCGTTTGATCGGCATGGCTCGCTTCGGCATGCTGCAGGTGGATTTGTCGGACGCGATTCTCGACGAACTGGTGACGGTTCTCCGCGATGATTTTCACTGGGAGGGTTACCGCCTGCACTTCCTGCGAGAGGAGATGCGGCGGATCGCGCGGCACGTGACGCCGAAGGTCAGGATCGATGCGCTGAAGGACGATCCCGACGACAACCGCATTCTGGAATGCGCTGTCGAGGCGGGATCGGATTGGATTGTGACCGAGGACAAGGATTTGCTGCGCCTCGGCGAGTACAGCGGAATCAGGATCGTCACGACGCGGCAGTTTCTTCGGTTGATTCGCGAGCGGTGACATATTGCTTCCGCGGAGCATCGCGCATCATCCAACCGCCAAATGGTTCAATGCTCGGCCTTGTTATACTTCCGGCAGATGGCCCCGATCACTCTCAGTCTTCCGGACGATCTGGCCTCGCAAATTGAGGCACGGCGGCAGCAGCTTCCAAGGATTCTCGAACTGGGCTTGCGGGAAATCAGTGCCGGCGATCAACCCGGCTTTGACGGCGCGGCCGACGTTCTGGAGCTTCTCGCCGCGCTGCCCACACCCGAAGAGATACTGAACCTTCGACCTTCTCCACGCCTTGCGGCTCGGATAGCGGAACTGGTCGAGAAGAGTCGAGCTGGAGAAATGACGACCCTCGACCAGGCGGACTGGGAGACCTACGAGTATCTCGAACACCTTGTGCGGATGGCAAAGGCGTCCGCGCAACTAAAGCTCGCGTCCTCCGGGCGCAATGCCTGAGATCGAGGCGGCGCTTCGCGACTTCGTGCGATTGTGGGCCAAGGGCCTCTGTAAATACTGCCGCATCCCCGAACGATTAACGCTGGCCGAGCACGAGATCGACCACGTGATCGCTCTGAAGCATGGTGGTCAGTCAGCTGTTGAGAATCTCGCCCTGTGCTGTACGATCTGCAACAGGTTCAAAGGCAGCGACATCGCTTCGATAGATATCGAGACCGGACAGGTTACGCCTTTGTTCCATCCACGTCTGGATCGTTGGAATGAACATTTTGAGCTTCGCAACGGCGAAATCGCGGGCCTGAGCGCGAAAGGCCGCGTCACGGTCAGACTCCTGCAAATGAATCGTCCCGCCAGAATCGGTGAGCGGCAGCTCATGTAAACGTGAAACGGCCCGTATCGGCGAGGTGAACCGATGATCGGGCTGTGACCGTCGAGTTGATCGTGATGGATTGGCCCGACACTCTAACTTAACCGGACGTTCTCGCAGAATTCCGGTAGCGCCCCCACACGGCTCCCGCCAGAGCCGGCATTCGCAAAGCCGCATCGCCGAGAAGTCCCAGCACCAGGCCGGCGAAGTTCGCGGGCGAAAAATCCAGCAGACCGCACGCCGGAGCCAGAATCACGTATATCAGGCAGACGGCGAATTCACGGCCGGGGGCCAACCGCGACAGACTTCGACCGATCAGCAAAGAAGCAATCAGAGTAAAGCTGGGTACCCACAATTTCCAAACCGGGGCTTTGAGCGCATCTCCGCCGAGCCAAAAAGCCACGAAGAAAAACACGATCCCGCTGAAGGCCGCGAAGAGAAGCAAACCGGCGAAATCGACGGCAGCTCCGACAAGCGCCAGACCGGCCACGCGCACCGGGTGCTCCGTGATATCGCGCCACAGCAGTGACGCCGCTGTCCGCAGAACTCCCGACCAGAACCACAAGGTCCCGCGCGGCTCGCCTCGTTCGGTCAGGTCTCCCACCGTGGATGCGGCGCGTTCCCGGCTGGTGACCAAAGAAAGAATCCATTCCGCGGTTTTGAACCTATTCATGAGCCAGTCCTGGGATTCGGCATCCCGCAAGTAATCGCCGATAAGATTGCTGAGCGCGCGTGATCGCCGCCAGCCCCTTCGTGTTGACCGTGAAATAACGCTTCGCCCGTCCCCCGCGCTGAGGGGTGGGATCGCCCAATCGCGACGACACCATCCCCTTGTCTTCGAGGCGATCCAATGTCGTATAAAGCGCGCCCGGCGCCGGCTCGCGACCCGTGCACGCGGCGATTTCGGCGCCGATGGTCACACCGTAGGCGTCTGTGCCCAGGCGCAGAATCGCCAACAGAACGATCTGTTCGAATTCCCCCAGCGATGTCGCGCCAGCCATTTAAACTGCATAATAGAGTAAATAAGGCGCCGTGTCAACAGCCGTCTTGCTTCGCTAACTCGCGCTTCCGCCGTCGAGCCGGTCCAGGCGGCGCTCATGCCTTTCGGCCACGCGCGCCAGCGTTTGGATCGCGATCGCGTCCTGATTCGTCACCTGAACCAGCTTGTCGATGTTCGCGGTCTGGATGGCGATCTTGTCCCCCAGCAGGGCAATCTTGTCCGTCAGTTCACCGATCTGGCGATCGTGCGATTCGATCGACTGGCGCAGGAACTCCATGCGCTCTTCGAAGCTCATGCAATATATTGTCCCACCGCCCCCATGCACGCCCCGTCACACTTCTGATACCCTTTCAAGCAGGCATCGAGGAAATCATTATGACCAAACTGGTGCGGCGCATCTCCTTCGTCCCCATTCTGTTGTCGCTGACTGTCGGGCTGTTCGCGATGCAGTTCGGCGGCGACGGGTTCCGGAGATTCGGCCGCCGCCAGCAGAATTACTACTACGGTCCGAACGTGCCTTCGGAATTCTATTGGACCCGGCTGCAGTACACGTCCGGATACGCCAACAGCAACATCTACGGGTTCCGGCAGTTCGGCGGCGGCTGGTCGCGCGATTATCCCAAGGCCGACAACGATTGCCTGATCGTGCTGCGGCGTCTGACGCGCATCAACTCACCCTCGCCGCTGAACGTGGCCGATCTCGACAGCGACCATATTTTCGATTACCCATGGATCTACGCCGTCGATGTGAATACCTGGACGTTCACCGAGGCGGAAGCCAAACGCCTGCACGACTACCTGCTCAAGGGCGGCTTCCTGATGGTGGACGATTTCCACGGCGAAGACGACTGGCAGCACTTCATGGCCGGCATGCGCATGGTTTTGCCTGATCGTCCGGTCGAGGATCTCAAGGACGCCGACGACATCTACCACGTCCTCTACGACATTAAAGAGAAGTTCCAGATCCCCAGCGAAGTCTACGTCAACACCGGGCGCACGTATGAGAAGGACGGTTACGTGCCCAAGTGGCGCGCC
>JASHSD010000564.1 GCA_030036985.1 Bryobacteraceae bacterium | reverse complement strand
GCCCGGAGGTTGTCGATGTCGAAGCTGAAGGATCCGACCGAATCCTCTTCCGATCGAGAAGTGCTGGCCCAAAGCGTGACGTTGGCCTGCAGGTTCGAAATGTCGGCGGCCGAGTGGTTCACCACGACGAATTTCGCTATCGGTTTCTTTTTTTCTTCCAGCATGCGGATGCCGACCACCTCGACGTACTTCTGCAGCGGATTGCTGACCTTCTGTTTGGAGGGGTCGGCGGGATTCTCCAGGCCAGCTTTCTCGGCCGGAGCGCTGCTGCCGCCGCTGAAATGCTGCACCGCCCAATAGATCCCGCCAATAACCAGAAGAAAGGCCAGGGCGGAAGCCGCGATCATCAGCGGCATCGGAGGGCCAGTGCGTTCAGGCGGAAGCGTCCATGCGGCCGGAGCTGGGGCCGGTGCGGGCGGTTGCTGCGCGTACTGCGGCGGGTATTGCGGCGGCGGTGGGGGCGGCGGCGGTGCGTACTGTTGCGGTGGCGGAGGCGGCGGCGCGTACTGGGGCTGCGGCGGAGGCGGCGCGTACTGTGGCTGCAGCGCATACTGCGGCGGCGGGGGCGCGGACTGAGGAGGCGGAGCCTGCTGCCAAGTCGGAGGCGGAGGCGGCGCCTGCTGCCAGGCGGGCATCTGTGGAGGCGGCGCTTGTGCGGGCATCGGTTGTTGCCAAACGCCGGGCTGCTGCAGCGGCGCTGGCGGCGCCATGGCAGCGGCGGCGGCCGCTTCCTGCGCTCGTTCGGCGCAGAACGGGCAGTCGGTCTGAGAGGGCGGCACATCCCGCCCGCATTGCGGACATATCCAGCTGAACATGCTATTTACACTTTATACGAATGGCGGGCAGGTGTCGTGTACTACAAAGGTTCTGTTGGCTCTCGAATTCTTTTGTCGTAAACAAACAAACCCGCGCCGGGTGGCGTTGTTTCCAGGGGCATGGAACCCTCCGACCGTCGCGCATTCCGAGATCGCCCGCGCCGCCCGTTCCTTTGCCGACGAACTCATCTGGGTGCTGCCCCGCACACTTCCGCACAAGCAGTTCGAAGGGGCCGGTTTCGACGACCGCCGGCGCATGCTGGAGCGATTGGTCGAAGGGTGCGGAGACGCCGGTTTTTCCGCGGCGACCTCCCAAGGCGGGCTCTACGCCGAGGTTGCCGATGAAGCGCGGGTGTTTTTCGGTCCGGATCCCGAGATCGCGCTCGTCTGCGGACGCGATGCGGCCGAGCGCATTGCGGCGTGGGATTACGGCGATCCCGGTTTTTTCGACGAAATGCTGCGAAAATACCGTTTGCTGGTGGCCGCGCGGCGGGG
This sequence comes from Bryobacteraceae bacterium, assembly GCA_030036985.1. Classification (GTDB taxonomy): domain Bacteria; phylum Acidobacteriota; class Terriglobia; order Bryobacterales; family Bryobacteraceae; genus BOG-234. The sequence goes on along the minus strand of JASHSD010000564.1, from coordinate 12,294 downwards.
AGAATATGAGCCCGTCGGGCATCACAGCGACCGCATTCTCAAGCTGCCCATGGAAGCATCGTGGAACGAGGTTTCGTCTTCGGAACTGCGCCGCCGCATCGCGCGCCGCGAGGATTGGGCAAAACTGGCGCCGCCGCAGCTTGTCGAAACGATCCGACATCTGTACCCTGAGGAGACGATATGAACGATTCCGAACGGCAATTGGCGACAGATCAACTCGCGGCGAGCCGCGAACGAGTGCTCGGCGTGACCGCGGGGCTGAACGAGGAGCAGTGGACGTTTCGTCCGGGCGAGGATCGTTGGTCGATCGCCCAATGCCTGGAGCATGTCATACGGGTCGAGAGCCGTATGCTGGGTGTGATCGAGGCGAAGGTGCAGGAGAGCGCTCCCGGCGATCCGTCGGCGGAGGTCCGCGCAAAGGACAGTGCGGTTTTTGCGGCGGTTCCCGATCGCGCGCAGCGCCGTCAGGCGCCCGAACCCGTCCGGCCCACGGGACAATGGGCCGATGCTCTCACGCTGCTTGCGGAATTCGAGGCGACGCGTGGGCGCAGCTTGAAATTCGCGGCGGAAACCGAGGCCGATCTGCGCCGGTATTTCCATAAGCATGGCGGGTTCGGCGATCTCGATTGCTATCAGTGGCTGATCCTGCTGGGACTGCACAGCGAGCGGCACGCCCGCCAGATGGAGGAGGTCAAGGCGGACGCGAATTTCCCAAAGGCGCAGACTCGCGCCACCGAAGCTGTTTGACCTGACAATTACGTAGACATAGTATTACTCAAAGATTATACTGGCTTTCGCGGAATTCGAGATCGAATACACCGACGAATTCGACAGCTGGTGGAACGTTCTGACCGAGGACGAACAGGAATCGGTGGACGCCTACATTGAAATGCCTCGCAGCGAAGGCCCGGCTCTTCGGTTCCCCTATTCATCGGGCATTTCGGGATCCCGGCATTCGCATATGCGGGAACTCCGGGTTCAGCATCGCGGAAGACCCGTTCGCGTGCTTTACGCCTTCGATCCCCGGCGCGCGGCCATCCTCCTGATCGGCGGAGATAAGACCGGCAATAACCGATGGTATGACGTATTCGTGCCGACTGCCGACAGACTGTACGATCGGCACCTGACGGAACTGACAAAGGAAGGACTGATCTGATGCCGAGACACAACTTTCGCGAGCTGGAAGCCAAAATGAGCCCGGAGCGCCGCGCCGCAAGCATGGCCCGCGCGGCGAAGATGCTGGAGGAAATGCCGCTCAACCGGTTGCGCGCGGCGCGCGAACTGACCCAGGAGCATCTGGCGAAGCTGCTCCATAAGGACCAGTCCTCCATATCGCAGATCGAGCGCCGCACCGACATGTATATCAGCACGCTCGGCGACTTCATCAAAGCCATGGGCGGTGAGCTGGAAATCCGGGCGAACTTTCCCGACGGCTCGGTGCGTATATCCGGCCTCGCGGCGACCGCGGAATCCGGCAAATAATCAGGCTTACGTCAGCCCCATCCGTTTGGCTTCCTGGTGAGCCGCGGTGCGGATGGACGCGAGCGGGTTCGGCGCGATCTTCCATCGCTGCTGCCGGATCGCCTCCTGGATCGCCGGGATCATCGTCTCCGGCATATTAATCACGTCCCGCGCGAATGCCTGCCATTCCGCCGATTCCGGCGGCCACTGGCTGGCGGTCTCGATTTCGAAATAAAACGGCGGCTTTTGCGCGCTACGGGTCGGAACGTAGGTCCGATTTTGGGGGACTGACGGATAATTCTGGCCACGGTACCGCTTAGCCACTTTTGAAACCTCGCGATTCGTTTTTTGGAACAGAGAGCCGGAATGCAGGCGGGGCTGGACGCCGCCCGCGTATAAGTTTGATTATCACACAATTTCCCGGTTCGATCGGTGATAGTTAACCCTTGATGTACTGGACTTCCGATTTCGAATCCCCTATCGTCTAACCATGTGCCCGCGGTGCCGGTCAAACCTTCTGGCGATCCGGAGGTTGAATATCTTCGAACGGATTATGGTGTACTTTACCGGGGAGCGCAGATACCGGTGCAGGTCCTGCGGCTATCGATTTCGCGCGCCGGACCGCCGCAGGTTCCCGCGGGACGAACGGGTCGTTTCCAAGCGCCCTCAGACAAGACTTTTCACGGAGCCTGAGTCCCGCAAATCCAGGATCGCCGGTTAAGCCGCCGGCGCCGCGCGCGTGCGTTTGCGACAATTGCGAAGGTGATCCAGTATCGCAGGCTGGCCGCGCTGCTCCTGGGCATTTGGCTCGGCGCAAGCATTCTCGCCGATGTCGCAGTCACGCAGAACTTTCAAACCGTGGACCGATTCCTCCAGACGCCTGACAGCGTGAGCACGTCCGCCGCGCTGCACGACATCCCGCGCGACCGCATGCGCTTTATCCTGCGACGCAATGCGGCAGAAGAGAACAATTGGATCTTTGTCAACTGGGAGCGCGCCGAAGTCGTGCTGGGCTGTCTGTTGTTCCTGCTGCTTCTGTTCGGCGAGCGGCCGCAAATTATGCTGATGGCGCTGTGCGCCGCCATGATCCTGATCGTCGGCGTGGAACATTTCGCGCTGACGCCCACCATTACCGACCTCGGCCGCAGGGTGGACGATCTGCCCGTAACCGACCCGGGTTACAAGCGGTTCTGGCTGATGCACGGCCTTTACTCCGGGCTGGATATTCTCAAAATGCTGATGATGGCCGCCTTCGCGGCGCGGCTGGTGATAAAACGCAAGCCCGACCCCAACTATTTCGCAAAAGAGTTCGAAGCCTCCATGCCGGCCGGCGTCAATATGAAAGCGGCCAACGCCCGGTCGGGGTCTCTGCGTGGATAGGCGCGTGGATAGCCGCCGGATGTGCCCGCATTGCCGGGCCTTCATTTCGAGCAATGATCGCACTTGCGCCTATTGCGGCCAGCAGGTGGGTCCGCGCGCTATCGAGCGCCGGCAGCCGGCACAGATACTGGGCGGGCTGATCCCGCACGCGTACTTCACCACCATTCTGATCCTCGTGATCAATTTCGGCATGTTCATCGGCACTCTGCTGCTGGAGCGGACGATGGGCGAAGGCGGCGCGATCGGAGCTTTGGGCGCGAAATTCGGGCCCTATATTTTTCAGGAACACCAGTACTGGCGTCTCGTCACCGCCGGCTTCCTGCATGGCGGTTGGCTGCACATCCTGATGAACAGTTGGGTGCTTTACGATCTGGGCGCACAGGTTGAGCAGGTTTACGGGACGCCGCGTTTTCTGGTGCTGTATTTCGCGGGCACGGTCGGCGGGTTTTATCTGAGCGCCGTGGAAAGGCCGCTGGAGCCTTCGGTCGGATCTTCGGCCGGGATCATGGGTTTGATAGGCGCCATGATTGCCTTCGGGGTGGCGAACCGTTCGAGCATTGGCCGCGAGATCCGCAATTTCTACAGCCGTTGGGTGATTTACATCATCATCTTCGGTTTGATTCCGATTTTCGCCGTGGATAACTGGGCGCACATCGGCGGTCTGGCCGCGGGTTTCGGCCTTGGTTACATTGCCGGAACGCCGGTGCACTCGACGAGGGCCCGCGAAGGGATGTGGCGGGTGCTGGCCGCGGTCTGCGTGCTGATCACGGCCTGGTGTTTTTTTGAGGTTTACCGCAATTTTCCGTCGCCGGATCAGTTAAGATAGGTACAAATGCAGGCTTTTATTCTTGCTTTGGCGGTTTGTCTGGCGATATTCGCGCCTGCGGCATCCGCGAAGAAGCCCGCGACTGTGAAGCATGCCAAAGCCAAGCACCCGAAGGCCAAGCACCCGAAGCCGGCGCATCATGCGAGCCGGCCCCACGGCCGTTAGGGCTCGTCACGAATTAACTATCACAGGCGGCGCAGAACGCTCCCTCGCGGTCGCGGCTCGGTACCGGTTTCTGAGCCACGACCGCAAGGGAGTGGTTGGCAGACTTAATTCGTGACAGGCACTTAATCCTGATCTATTTGACCGCCTGGCGGAACGCGACGCGATCCGCATCTGAAATCCCCGAATGTTTCGCGATATCGGCGCGCGTGTGCAGCAGCGCGCGGTAGCGGCCGAAATAAGCCGCAATGTCTCCGCCGTATTGAAAGCTGTACATGATATCGGCGAAATTGCGCGTGTGCTGGAGACCGAACGCGTGTCCGGTTTCATGCAGACAAGTCAGATAGACGATGGTTTCGCGCAGCAGCAGATCGCCGCCGGGAGCGACGCTCGGGAGCACGTATACGTTCGCGCCGCGCTTGCCGTCCACCATCATCGGCTCGGTTTCACCGTAAAGGCTCGACTCGCCGTTCGCCCAATGCAGGCGAATGCGCGCGTGCTCTTCGTTTGGGCTTTGTTTGAGGGTGATCTCGCCGCCCGATTCGCGCTCCCAGGCTTCGAGCGCCCAGCGGCCCAGTTCGGGATCTCCCGCTTTGCAGCCGGTGGCGCGCGCGGTCTCGGGCGGACAAGCTTCAATCCACCATGTATAAAGTTGCGCGGCCGGCGAAAGGGCCGCGCAGGCTATCAGACAAACGGCGCAGCGTCCCAGCATAATTCAGTAACCGCTCCCTCGCGGTCGCGGCTCGGCAAGTAACGTGTTTCCGAGCCGCGCGCAAGCAAGCGGTCTTACTTCCCGAAACGCTTCTCGACTTCCGCCCAGTTCACCACGCTCCACCATGCCCCGATATATTCCGGCCGGCGGTTCTGATACTTCAGATAATAAGCGTGCTCCCAGACGTCGAGGCCCATCACCGGCTCCAGGCCTTCCATCAGCGGACTATCCTGGTTGGCCGTCGAAGTGACCTCCAGTTTCCCGCCTTTTTTCAACAGCCAGGCCCAGCCCGACCCGAACCGCGTGGTCGCCGCGGCATTGAACTTTTCCTTGAACTGATCGAAGCCGCCGAACGCGCTGTCAATCGCCTCGGCCAAGGCGCCGCTCGGCTTCGCTGGTCCGCCAGGCGCGTGCATGATGGTCCAGAACATGGAGTGGTTCGCATGTCCGCCGGCGTTGTTCCGCACCGCGGTGCGAATGTTCTCCGGCACGATCGCGCAGTTATTCGCCAGCAGTTCCTCCAGCGATTTATGCTTCAGATCCGGCGCCGATTCGAGCGCTTTATTCAGATTCGTCACATAGCCGGCATGGTGCTTTCCATGGTGAATCTCCATGGTCGTTTTATCGATGTATGGCTCCAGCGTGTCGGGAGCGTAAGGCAGCGGCGGAAGGGTGAAAGCCATGTTCTCTCCTTTAGAGTTGGTGCGAAGTGCGTAAGCCGTAAGCTAAGATGCTATCTTCTTTCGAACGCGTCCGCGAGGCGGAACATCTGCTGCTCGTGGAAATGATTACATAGAATCTGCAAACCGACCGGCAGCCCTTCATTTGTCGTACCACACGGCACGCTCATACATGGGATGCCGGCAAGGCTCCCGGTGATCGTATAAATATCGGATAGATACATTGCCATCGGATCGTCCACCTTTTCACCAATGCGGAACACCGGGAACGGCGAAACCGGCGCGACGATGGCATCGACCGACTGAAACGCATTCGTAAAATCGCGGGTGATCAGCGCGCGCACTTTCTGCGCTTTCTTGTAATACGCGTCGTAATACCCGTGACTGAGCACGTACGTGCCGAGCATGATCCGCCGCTTCACTTCGGGTCCGAAGCCTTCGCCGCGCGTGTTGTGGTACATGTCGCTGAGCGTGGCCGACGCGGCGGAACGCAGCCCGTAGCGCGCGCCGTCGAAGCGGGCCAGGTTCGAACTCGCTTCCGCGGTGCAGATGATGTAGTAAGCCGCGACGGCGTAATCGGTCGCGGGCAGACTGATCTCCCGCAGTTCGCAGCCCAAGCCTTTGAGCCGGCGGATAGCTTTGTCGATCAGCTCGTACGTTTCTCCCAACGCATGCCTCATGTACGAAATCGGCACGCCGATTTTCATGCCGCGCACATGGCCGTCGAGATGCGCGGCGTAGTTCGGCACGGGCGCGTCGGCTGAAGTCGAATCCAGAGGATCGCGTCCGGCCATCGCTTCGAGTAGCGTGGCGGCATCGCGCACACTGCGCGCGAACGGCCCGATATGGTCGAGCGAACTGGCGAACGCGACCAAGCCATAGCGGGAAACGCGGCCATAGGTTGGGGTGACGCCCACGACGCCGCAGAACGAAGCGGGCTGCCGAATCGAGCCGCCGGTATCGGAACCCAGCGAGATCACGGCGGTTTTCTGCGCAACCGCCGCCGCCGATCCGCCGCTGGAACCGCCGGGAACGCGATCCGGCGCCGCCGGATTGCGCACCGGTCCGAACGCGCTGTTCTCGTTCGAAGAGCCCATGGCGAATTCGTCGCAATTGGTTTTGCCGATAATGAGGCCGCCCGCCGCTTCAATGCGCTCAACCACGGTTGCGTCATAAGGCGGAACATAATGTTCGAGGATCCTGGATCCGCAAGTAGTCCTCAGACCCTTGGTGAGAATGACGTCTTTGACGGCGACCGGCACACCCGCCAGCAATCCAGGTTCTTCCCCAGCGGCGATCCTGGCGTCCACGCGCTCGGCGTTGGCGACCGCCCGCTCGGCCGAGAACAGGAGAAACGCGTTCGTCTTCGGGTTTTCCCGTTCGGCGAAGACCAGCGCCTCGCGCGCCACTTCGACGGCTGAGAACTCCTTCCGCAGCAGCCCTTCGCGAATGCTCTGAATCGAATCGGCGGTCAACGCTCGATCACCTTCGGCACTTTGAAATACCCGCTCCCGGCGGCGGGCGCATTGGCCAGAGCGGCCTCGTTCGCAAGCGGCGCGCGCTCCACATCCGGCCGCAGCGTGGCCGTCTCCTCGGTTTGGTAGAGCACTTGGGTCATCGGCTCGACGCCTTCCGTATCGATGGCGGCCAGGCTGTCCATGTGTTCGAGAACGCTGCCGAGATCCTGGACCATGCGGTCGATCTCGGCTTGGGTCAGGTTCAGGTTCGCCAGTTTGGCGACGTATCGCACTTGCTCTTCGGAGAGTTTCAAATCGCCGTTCCCGCGGACTCTTCAGGCCGTATCCCGCCGCCGCGCCGCCTTATAAATCCGCCGCAGGCCCGGGTCCTGAATTTCGTCGGCTTCGTCCAGCTTACCAGGCGTTGGATTGAGGGTCAGGGTCTCCCGCTTCGGCCCGATGCGCGGCGGCATGATGCGCAAATCCAGATGAAGCACGATATTTGGGCCGAGGGCCTTCTCCAGATTCCGTAAAATCTGCCCGCGCAGACCCCAGAGATGCTGCCGCCAGAGTTCGTCGTCCACCTCTACCACCAGGGTGTCACGGACCATTTTGATCGCTCGCGTACGCTGCGCGATGCGTTTCCCCACAGCCTTTTTCCAGGCCACGCAGGCGATCCCTTCGTGACCGATAATGCCCGAGATATCCGCGTTTCGGGCCAGAATGCGGCTGACTTGATCCATGCTCGGGAGTCCCGATCATAGCAGGCTCGGGCGAGGCGCAAAAGGCCCGTAACAAACCCTTTGAATCTCGTAACTTCAGCAGGGTTCGAAACGCCTCCTATCCAGCGAAAAATTTCCCCCCGGGCAAAATGGGGCTGCTGATAAACTCGATATGGCCTTATCCATCCTATCCACGAAGATGAAGATACGACTCGTTTCCGTTGCTTGCCTCGGGATTGCTGCTGCCGCCTGGAGCCAAACCACTTCCACCCGAACGACCAAGGCTGCGGCGTCCGTTCAGCCGGCGGTTCCCGTCCAGACGGCGGCAACCGAACGCGCCCTCCTGAATCAGTACTGTGTCGTCTGTCACAACGAAAAAAATAAGGCAGCCGGGATGCGTCCAGCCATGGCGATCACGCTGGACAACCTGGATACGGCAAATGTAGAGCCGGATGCGGAAAAGTGGGAAACGGTGGTCCACAAGATCCGCGCCGGGATGATGCCGCCCTCCGGCATGCCCCGCCCGAAGCCGGAAGTCTACGAGTCGATGATCGAGTACCTTGAAAACCAGCTGGATCAGCACGCGGTGGTCGATCTGCCGCCGCCCGGTCTGCACCGGCTGAACCGCACGGAATATAAGAACGCGGTGCGCGATCTGCTCAATCTGGACATTGATCCTTCGAAATACCTCCCGACCGACGACTCGACGCGCGGCTTCGATAACGTGGCCGGCGCCTTGACGCTTTCCCCGGCGCTCCTTGAGGGCTATACCAGCGCCGCCGGGAAGATTGCCCGCCTCGCCTTGGGCGACGTGAAAGAAGCGGCGGCGGCCACCTATCGAGTGCCGTCCGACACTTCGCAGGACTATCACATCGAAGGGCTCCCTTTCGGCACCCGCGGCGGCTTGGTGGTGAAACACGATTTCCCGGCGGACGGCGATTACGTCTTTAAGATCTTCCCCATCAACAAGGGCCTGATGGATAACAACTCGGCCTTTGGCGACATTCCGGGTGAAAAACTGGAGCTGCTGGTCGATGGCGAACGCGTGAAGCTCTACGATTGGGACAGGGAAGTGGCCCGCGGCGCGGCGATTCACAGCGGCACCGCCGATGTCCACGTACAGATCAAGGCCGGTCCGCACACGGTCGGCGTGACGTTCCTCGCCCGGCAGTTGGCGCCCGGCAACGATCTCGACGAGCATTTCATGCGGGATACCATCGAAACCGGCGGACTGCCCGGATTCCGGTTCTATCCGCATGTCGGCAAGATCGACATTCTTGGACCCTACAAAGCCGCCGGCGCGACCGACACGCCCAGCCGCGCGAAGATTTTCATCTGTCATCCGGCGACGCCGGCTCAGGACACGCATTGCGCCAAAGAGATCGTCGACACGCTGGCCCGTCACGCTTTCCGGCGTCCGGTGACCGCGCAGGACACGGAAACGCTGATGAGCTTCTATCAGCTTGGCCGCAATAATAACGGAACCTTCGATTCGGGCATCGAAATGGCCCTGCAGCGGGTTCTGGCCGATCCCGAATTCGTCTTCCGCAAGGAAACGGTCCCGCCGAACGTCCGTGACGGCCAGCGCTACCGGATCACGGATCTCGAACTGGCTTCGAGGCTCTCGTTCTTCCTCTGGAGCAGCATTCCGGACGACGAGTTGATCACGGTTGCGGCGCAGAACAAGCTGCATGAGCCGGCCGTTCTCGAAAAAGAAGTCCACCGCATGCTGTCCAACCCGAAATCGGACGCGCTGGTGCAGAACTTCGCCGCGCAGTGGCTGGGAATTCGCTCCCTGCAATCCATCGAGCCGCAGGCGGCGCTGTATCCCGATTTCGACGACAACCTGCGCGCCGCCATGCGCCAGGAGATGGAACTCTTCGTCGGCAGCATTATCCACGAAGATCGCAGCGTGATCGATCTGATCGACGGCAATTACACTTTTGTGAACGAGCGCCTGGCGCTGCATTACGGGATTCCGAACATCTACGGCAGTAACTTCCGCCGTATCGAGCTGACCCCGGAATTCGACATGCGCAGGGGTTTGCTGGGGAAGGGTTTGTTTGAAACCATCAGCGGTTATGCCGATGCGCGCCCCACAATCCGGGGGAAGATCGTAATGCAGATGTTCCTCGGCGTGGAGCCGCCCAGCCCGCCGCCGAACGTGCCGCCGCTCAAGGTCTCCGCCGACAACGCCCACGCCGCCCGCCCGACCATGCGCCAGCAGATGGAGATGCATCGCAAAAACGAGCCCTGCGCCAGTTGCCACAAGATCATGGACCCGATCGGTCTTTCGCTCGAGAATTTCGACGCTATCGGCCATTGGCGCACCACGGATGACGGCCAGCCGATCGACGCCAACGGCAAGCTGGTCGATGGGTCCAATCTCAACGGCGTAGTTGGCCTGCGCAATGCGCTGTTACACTATTCGCCTCAGTTCGTGCGGCTCATTACGGAGAAGTTGATGATTTACGGTCTCGGCCGCGGGACCGAGTATTACGATATGCCGCTCGTGCGTTCGATCGTACACGAAGCGGCTCCGAGCAATTATCGGTTTTCATCTTTGATCCTGGGTCTCGTGAAGAGCGAGCCCTTCCAGATGAATATGAAAGTGGCTCAGAATGAAACCCGGGCGTCGCGATAGCGCGCCTCTCTTACGGGAAGAGTTTTGAGAGCAAAAGACATCAACGTGTAAAGGAGAGTTGGGAACGATGTTTATAACCAAGAAGCACATAGCCCGGCGGGCATTCCTTCGCGGAAGCGGGGTGGCGCTGGCGTTACCGTTTTTGGAGTCGATGTTGCCGGCGCAGACCCCCTTGCGCAATACGGCGGCGAATCCGAAGACGCGCTTCACGGGAATTTTCGTTCCGCACGGCGCAGCCCCCGGGTATTGGGTTCCCAAGGGCGAGGGCAAGGACTTCGAGTTTTCGATGATGTACAAGCCCCTTGAGCCGTTTCGGGACCACACGGTAATCATGAGCGGTCTGTGGTCGAAATCGGCCGAACCGCCTCCCGGAGTCACCGGCGCCGATCACTGGGTCGCCTCAGCGTTCATGTGCGGCGTCAAACCGCGGAAAACGACCGGCTCGGACATTCACGACGGCACCACCATCGATCAACTCATCGCCCAGAAGATCGGCCAGGAGACGCTGCTGCCTTCGCTTCAGCTGGCGCTGGAAGATCCCGGCGCGAATTCGAGCAACTGCGGCGAAGGTTACAGCTGCGCTTACACCAATTCGGTTTCCTGGTCTTCACCGACACAGCCCCAGCCGATGGAACTCGACCCGCAAGTCGTGTTCGAGCGTCTGTTCGGCGCCGGCGGCAACGCCCAGGAACGCGCCGCGCGCCGGGCGCAGGATCGCAGCATTCTGGATTCGGTCTCCCAGAGCCTCACCCGCTTCAAGCGGGACTTGGGAGCAAGCGACCGTGCCCGTCTGGACGAGTATGAGACGGATATCCGCGAAATCGAGCGGCGTCTGGATCTGGCGAAGAAATCCTCCGGCCAGGCGAATACGGATGGCTTCGTGGCGCCGGCCGGCGTTCCCGAATCCTTCGACGAGCACGTCAAGCTGCACTTCGACCTGCAGGCGCTGGCGTTCCGCGGCGACATCACCCGCGTTTCAGCACTGCTCTATGCCCGCGATCTGACTGCGCGGACTTATCCCGAAAGCGGCGTCACCGTCGGCTTCCACGGCGCTTCGCATCACGCCGAGAATCCGAAGAACATCGAGCGCTATTCGCACATCAACCAGTACCACATCAAGTGCCTCGCCTATTTTGTCGACAAGCTGGCGAAGACGAATGACGGCGACGGCACCCTGCTCGACCACAGCCTGATCCTCTACGGGACCAACATGGGCGATTCGAATCAGCATCTGCACTACGACGTTCCGCACGTGCTGGTGGGCGGCGCAGGCGGCAAGCTGCAGGGCGGACGCCACCTTCCGTTCCCATCGAAGACCGTTACTACCAGCAATCTGCTGTTAAGCATTCTGCACATGTACGGCATCGATCAGCCCAGTATCGGCGACAGCTCGGGGCCGCTGGTTGGACTCGTTTAGGCGGGGAGGGAGATTTATGCGCGTGCAATGGGGAGTCATGCTCCCGGCGGCTTTGTTCGCCTTGGGGGCTTTACTGCTCGCGCCCGCGAGCTATGGCGCGGCGACGACGGCGAGTCCGGTCGCCGACGCCGCCATGGCGGATGACGTACCCGCGGTGCGGGCGCTGCTGGCGAAGAAAGCGGACGTCAACGCGCCGCAGGCCGACGGCGCTACCGCGATTCAGTGGGCAGCTTACCGCGACGACCAGGAAATGGCCGACGTGCTCATCGCCGCCGGGGCGAACGTCAAGCTGGCCAATCACGACGGGGCGACTCCGCTGTATCTGGCTTCGATTCGCGGCAGCGCGCCCATGATTGAAAAGCTGCTCACGGCCGGGGCCGACCCGAATGAAGTGGAAGCCGAGGGCGAATCGCCGCTGATGCTGGCGGCGCGCAACGGCAATCCGCAAGCCGTCACGGTTTTGCTGGACCACAAGGCTAACATCAATGCGACCGATGCGCTGCGCGGCACCACGGCGCTCATGTGGGCCGTCGAACAGGGCCATGCCGAAGCCGTGAAAGTTCTCATAGCTCGCGGCGCGAACGTGGCAGCTGCCGACAGCGTCGACACCAAGGGCAATCGAGCGTATCTGGCGCCGAACATCCAGCAGCGGAAGGCGCAGGGCATCGATTTCGGCCGCGCCAGACGCGTTCGTCGGGCTCCGGCTCCGCCAAAGCCCGGTGAGACAAAGGATGAACAAGCCGCCGCCGACCAGGAAGCCGCATTCGCGGCGTTCGGCCGTCAGGTCGACAAGAATGGCGGTGGACTCACGCCGTTGGTCTATGCCGCGCGTG
>JASHSD010000563.1 GCA_030036985.1 Bryobacteraceae bacterium | reverse complement strand
GAATACGGAGGCGTCCACCGGACGAAGTGAATAGAACATCCTCTGGGTATACCCAGGCAGGATTTTTTCACTTATCACGAGTGCTTTTTCGCGCTCCAACTCGGCGAGCGCCGGAATAATAGACCGCGGCGCCAGCCCGAACTGGCGTCTCACGTACGTGGCGTCTGTGATTGAGCGGCCTCTTTGGTAATACGAGGTGAAATCCGCCAGCCAACAGATTTTGTTTAATTTGATCGCACCAAGTTTGGCCGGGTCTCCGGCTGTCGAGCAGACGTAGTGCACCAGGGATTTGAATTTGTCACGATCAAACGGCATATGGCAAAAACCTCCCTGAAACAACAATACCACAAAATGTTGTGGTAAAATCTCGCTCCCTCACAAGTATGTTTTTGTTTGAAGCTTCTGCGCAATTTCTTCGCCGAAGACAATCCTCATCCGGCGCGCAACTATTCGTTCTGATTCCGCAGTTGCCGGATCATCCGGATGAAGGCGTCCACCTCGCGCGGATCGCCGTCGTCAGTCGGGGCTAACTCGCTCACCGGCGATTTCATGCCCGGAACGGCCGGGGTGTGCTCCCCGTGCGGATCAGTGTTCTTTGCCAATCAACTCAGTCTACCGCCGATGCGGCGCCTACGTCCCCGACGTCTGCCGCAGGAGCTTTTCCGCAGCTTCGCGGGGCGGGTCGTCCGGAGTCAGGCTGCAGGTCAGATAACGCTGCAGCAGCCGGCGAGCCTCTGCCGTGTCCCGGTGGGTCTCGATCTGAATCGCCGCAACACCGTACATCAGGCGCGGACTCTCCGGCGCGGCAGCCTGGGCTTGGGCCAGAACAGCGTCCGCATCCTTCAGCCGTCCCTGCTGCGTGAGAAAACGGGCGAAGGCAACGGCGTGGCCGACGGCCTTCGGGGCCAGATTCACGGCGGCGCGGAAATGTCCTTCCGCTTCGGCGGTCTGTTTCCGCTTGATTGCCAGACGGGCCAGATCGAATCGGCCCTCGGCCTGATCGATGCCCTCGATCCGGTGTGCGGTCGCCTCGGCTTTATCCAGACCGCCGCCGAGAAAACCGGGCGCCTGAAGATAGTAGTCGAACAGGTCGCCGAGCGCCTCGATGCTGTGCCCATCGAGCGCCACGGCTTTTTCGAAGCAATCGCGGGCGCGGCGCGCGTCGCCGGGCGCGCTGAACGGGTTGGCTTTTTCGGCTTTCCGTCCCCAGGTGCGGCCCAGCCAGAGCACGTACTCGGAATTGCCCGGCGCGAGGTTCACGGCTTTCTGAAAGTAGTCGCCGGCTTTGCCGAAATCGCCCAGCATGAAACTGCTTTTGCCCGCGAGGGCGTAAGCGGGCGCATCCAGCTGCTTGTCGTTCTTGTCGGGGAGCAGGACATGCATCGCGCCGGCGTAATCGGTGTGCTGATACAACGCCGTCGCCCGGGAAAGATCCGCCGCGCCCAGAGGCAGCGCGGCTACGGTAAGAAACAAGGCGGTTAAGGATGTTTTCAAAACGAGCCTCAGAATGAGTGTATATCCTTTTGATGGCGATTGGCGGCGCGGAGTTTCGTCCACACGCGAGCGCCGCCGTGAAACACTGAATTCGTGGAGCCTTACGATTTCCGCCGCGTCTCCGTCACCGCGCTGGTGCCCGCGTTCGCCCGCGGCGAGTGCACCGATATTCCCTACGCCAAAGAGATGCTCGACGTCCTGCGCGAGAGGAATGTGAACCTGGGCGAGAGCCCCTGGAGCGACCGCGCGACGCACGATTTCGCATCTTTTTTCGAGGCGCGATTCAAGTCGGTGAACGGGATTCTGGAGGAGCGCGGCGCCACGCAGGTGCTGGAACTGGCCGCCGGACTCTCACCTCGTGGGATGGCGTTGGCTCAGCGCGGAATCAGGTACGTCGAAATCGACCTGCCCGACTCCATCGCGCTCAAGCGCGAAATTGTGACGGCCATACTCGGCGATGTTCCCGCCGACCTGTCGCTTTGTGGAGCCCACGTGCTTAATCGCGAGGAGTTCCTGGAGTGCGCCTCGACCCTTGGTGGCGGGCCGGTCGCCGTGACCACCGAAGGCCTGCTGCGCTATCTCACGTTCGAGGAAAAAGCGCAGCTCGCCGCGAATGTTCACGAACTGCTTTCGCGCCACGGCGGAGCGTGGATCACCACGGACATCCATGTGCGGCAGTTGTTCACGCACCGCCGGCGCACGCCCATCAACCGCGCGACGGAGACGGAGCGGCTCGGCCGCAACCTCGATCCCAACTATTTCGACGACGTGGAGCACGCGCGGCAGTTTTTCGAGAAGTGCGGGTTTCAGGTGGAATCGCGACCACTGCTCCAAGGCATCCGGGAGAGTGTTGTTTCGCTGTCCGATGCTCCGGCGGAACTGCTCGAAGAATTGAACGAACGACGCACGTTCATTCTGCGGATTTGATCGCCTTCATGATGAACGATTCTTTGCGGGGCATTCTCTTCGATCTGGATGGCGTGCTGTATAACTCGGACAGTCTGATCGAAGGCGCGGTCGAAGCCGTTGACTGGGTCGAGCGGCGGCGGATTCCGCATTTGTTCGTCACCAATACCAGTTCGCGATCGCGCGCGGTGCTGGCCGAGAAGCTCGCCGCATTCGGATTTCGGATTGCGGAGTCGGCAATTCTCACGCCCGCTGTGGCCGCGGCGGATTGGCTGCGAAAGCGCCCGCCTGCGCCGGTGGCGCTTTTCGTGCGGCCGTCGACACGATCGGAATTCGCGGGCATTCCCTTCCTGCCCGATGATGCAGAGCGCGGCGCTGCTTACGTCGTCATCGGCGATCTGGGCGAGCACTGGGATTTTCGTACGTTGAACCGCGCTTTCCGGCTGCTCCACTACAATCCGGAAGCGCAGCTGATCGCGTTGGGCATGACGCGGTACTGGATGGCCGCCGACGGCATTTCGCTCGACGTGGCGCCTTTCGTCGCTGCGCTCGAACACGTTACAGGGCGCAAGGCGATCATTATGGGCAAACCCGCCGCGGAGTTTTTTCAGGCCGCGACCGCGCGGCTGGGACTCCCGGCAAGTCAGGTTCTGATGGTCGGCGACGATATCCACGCGGATATTGACGGCGCACAGGCCGCGGGCCTCAAAGGCGCTCTGGTGCGCACCGGAAAGTTTCGGCCGGCTGATCTTGAAGGCTCCGTCAAGCCGTTCGTGGTGCTGGATTCGGTGGCGAATCTTCCCACCGGTTTCGCTACATTTGGATGATGGCATCCATCAGAGGGACGACAAGAGGGACAACGCGCATCGCCGCGGCCATGCTGTGCCTGACATTTTCGGCGGCGCCTCAATCCGGCGATGCGTCTCGGATTTCGCGGCTGCTCTCGGATGCCGACAGCCAGACCGCGCTGGTCAAAAGCGATCTCTCGACGCTCGATTTCATCGCGTCCTCGGCAACGCCGGCGCAGAGTTATGCGGCGGTCGTCGGCACATACAGGCAGCACATCGCGACCCTGCGCAGTCAGGCGGCTATGCTGGAGACCGCACGCAAGGATGCCTCCGTACGGGAACAGACCACGATAGACCGCGTGGTTCCCTTGCTGCTGGAATTCGCCGAAAGCGCGACGGCCGCTCTCGATGCCGGCGATAAGAATCCCGGCGGTCTCTCCGGCAACGATTTCAAACAATATATAAAGCTCAACGCCGATCTGGCGGGCGAGCTTTCCACCCTGGTCAGCACCTGGATCAGTTACGGCAGGACTCGGGAAGAACTGGCGCGGGCCGCACAGAAGATCGGCGTCGCCGCGGCCCGCTGATACATGACGGTAACTGCGTGACAATAACAGGGTGAACGTTCCCCACATCGTAACCGAGTTGCCGGGCCCGCGGGCGCGCGCCGTTATTGAACGGGACCATGCGGTGGTTTCCCCCTCGTACACGCGCCGTTATCCTCTGGTGGCGCGAAGCGGGCAGGGCGCGGTCATCGAGGATATCGACGGCAACCGTTTTCTGGATTTCACCGCGGGCATCGCCGTCGTGGCCACGGGGCATTGCCACCCTCGCGTGGTCGAGGCGATTCAGAGCCAGGCGGCGCGCCTCATCCATATGTCCGGCACCGATTTCTATTACGAGGAAATGGTGGAGCTGGCGGAGAAACTGGCGGCCATCGCGCCGGGCGCGGGCGCGCGCAGGGTGTACTTCGGCAACTCGGGAACGGAGGCGGTCGAGGCGGCGATCAAACTTGCGCGGTACGCCACGGGCCGCGAGAAATTCATCTCGTTTTTCGGGGCGTTCCATGGGCGGACGCTCGGTTCGCTTTCGCTTACGGCGAGCAGGCAGGTGCAGAAGAAGGGCTTCGGCACGTTGCTCGGCGGCGTTTATCACGCTCCGTATGCGTATCCTTATCGCTCGGGGAAAGCGCCGGCGGAATGCGCCACCGACGCGTTGAACTACATCGAAGACACGCTGTTCCGCATGGTGCTGCCGCCGGGCGAGGTCGCCGGCATTATCGTTGAGCCGATCCAGGGCGAGAGCGGATATGTTGTGCCGCCGGTGGAATTTTTGCGCGGGCTGCGCGAGATTGCCGATCGCCACGGGATTCTTCTGATCGCCGACGAAGTGCAAAGCGGGATGGGCCGCACAGGGCGCTGGTGGGCCTGCGAACACTTCGATATCGTGCCCGATATTCTTACCGTTGCCAAAGGCATTTCGAGCGGGATGCCGTTGAGCGCGACGATTGCGCGGGCGGACCTGATGCAGTGGACACCCGGTGCGCATGCGTCCACCTTCGGCGGCAATCCGGTGTCGATCGCGGCGGCGCTGGCCACGATCGATCTGCTGGAGCACGAGATGATCGCGAATGCGGCGCGCGTGGGCGCGGCGCTGATGAATCGCTTTCGGCGGTGGCCGGAGATCTATCGAAATGTCGGCGAGGTTCGGGGATTCGGATTGATGATCGGGATCGAGATTGTGAAGGACCAGGAATCACGCGAGCGGGCGCCGGAACTGCGCGACCGCATCGGCGATCTCGCGTTTGAACGCGGACTGCTGGTGCTCGGCGCGGGACAGAACAGCCTGCGGCTGAGTCCGCCGCTTTGTATTACGGAAGAAGAGGCGGAGACGGCCGCGGGCATTCTGGAAGATTGTCTGGAGCGGCTATAACAAGGAGGCTGAATGTCGCGCTTTACGGTTGTCGCTCGGCTCATTTGCGCCGGTATGATTGCTGCAGCCGGCAGTTTCGCACAGGACGCCGCTTCCCTGCCGCGCTTCGAAGTGGCTTCAATCAGGTTGAGCACGTCGAACGACACAGGGTCGCGAAATGACTTCAGCGGCGCCAATATCGTGTTCCGCAATTATGTACTTGTCGGTATCCTTCAGAGCGCCTTCAATGTGGATCGGCTTGCCCTGGAAGCGCCGGATTGGCTGTACGACGAGCGTTTCGATATCACGGCCAAGGTTCCGGACGAAAAGGCGAGCCTCGCCCAGCGGCGGCAGATGCTGCAGGCGCTGCTGATCGATCGCTTCGGCCTTACGTTCCATCACGAAACGAAAATGCGCGCGGGGTTTGCCTTGGTGGTTACGAGCAACGGCCCGAAGATCCAGCCGGTGGCGGACGTTGGCGCCCATATTAATGACAACCGTCCACGCAGGATGCAGCGAGTGCGCACGACGATCGGCGACTTCGCTTCGGCAGTCGCATTCATTCTCCGGCAGCCCGTTGTCGACGAGACGCATATGGAAGGCCGCTACAACGTGGTGCTGACGTATGCGCCTGAGCGCGGCGGCGATGCGCCGGGTGGGGCGGACGATGGACCATCGATCTTTACCGCGATTGAGGAACAGCTTGGCCTGAAACTCGAGCCGCGTAAAGCGCCGGTGGATATCCTTGTCATCGATCGCTGCCGGAAGATGCCGACGGAGAATTAAATCACAAATCGAAGCGCACGCCCTGCGCCAGCGGCAGTTCGTTGGAGTAGTTGATCGTCACGGTCTGGCGGCGCATGTAGGCTTTCCAGGAATCGCTGCCGGATTCGCGTCCGCCGCCGGTATCCTTTTCACCGCCGAAGGCGCCGCCGATTTCCGCGCCGCTGGTGCCGATGTTTACGTTGGCGATGCCGCAGTCGCTGCCGCGCGGGCTGAGGAAGATCTCGGCCGATTTCAGATTCGTGGTGAAGATGGCGGAGGAAAGGCCTTGCGGAACGTCGTTATGCCAGGCCAACGCGTCGTCGAGATGATCGAATTCCATCAGGTAAAGAATCGGCGCGAAGACTTCCTCGCGCACGATCGGCATGTCCGGCCGCGCTTCCACCAGACTCGGCTCGACGAAATTTCCGGAAAGCCTGCGCCCCCCGTGGATGATTCTGCCGCCCTGCTCTTCGATGGCGCCCAGCGCGCGCATCATGCGTTCGACCGCGCGTTCGTTGATCAGCGGTCCCATCAAGGTGCGATCTTCCAGAGGGTCGCCGATGCGCACCTGTTTATATGCCGCAGTCAATGCGTCGCGCAGTCTGGCGGCGATGCCGCGCTGGACGAACAAACGCCGCGTGGTGGTGCAGCGCTGGCCCGCCGTGCCGACTGCGCCGAAGAGAATCGCCGGAAGCGCGAGATTCAGGTCGGCGTCGTCCATGACGATGATCGCGTTGTTGCCGCCCAGCTCTAATATGGTCCGGCCCAGCCTCTGCGCCACCGTGGTCGCGACCTCGCGCCCGACCTTCGTGGATCCGGTAAAACTGATGAGCGGTAATCGGCGATCGGCAGCCATGGTTTTGCCGATGGGTTCGCCACTCCCGATGCACAGGCTGAATACGCTTGGCCAGCCGTGCCGTTCCAGCACGCGACGGCAGATTCTGTGGACTGCGATGGCGGTCAGCGGCGTTTCTTCCGACGGTTTCCAGATCACGCAATCGCCGCAGACGGCCGCGATAAGCGCGTTCCACGACCAGACCGCGACCGGGAAATTGAACGCCGTGATCACGCCGGCCACGCCCAGCGGCAGCCATTGTTCGTACATGCGATGCGCGCGGCGTTCGCTCGACATGGTGAGGCCGTAGAGCTGGCGCGAGAGGCCGGCGGCGAAATCGGCGAGGTCGATCATCTCCTGCACTTCGCCCAGGCCTTCGCTCAGGATTTTGCCGGTTTCGAGTGTGACCAGCGTGCCCAGCTCGCGTTTGTGCGCGCGCAGCTCATCGCCGATTTCGCGAACGACGCGGCCACGCACGGGGGCAGGCAGGAGTCGCCACTTTTGAAACGTATCGGCGATCTCGGAGACAATGCGCTCGTAGTCGTCCGCGCCGGACATCGTCACGCGGGCGATTGCGGCGCCGGTCGCGGGGTTCAGCGATACGAGTTCGCCGCCGGCGGGATGTTCGATCCATTGGGCGCCGCATGCGCCGGAGATCAGAGGCTCGATTTCAAGGGCGGCGAGAATCCGGGCGCAGTCCATGGTAATTGCACTTCCAATATAAGGTGTATAGTGTGCGGTGATGGCCAGCGCCGATCCGGTCTTTTCCGTGCGCGAAACCCATGGCCGAGTGTACCGGCCGGGCAATCGTCTGATCGCGCACAGTCAGGATGTGGGCTGGCGATCCATTCATGCCGCGATTATTGAAGAAGGTCCCTTTCACGCGACAGAATCGGCGGTTCCGCATCCTTCGCTGATTTACCATCTGTCGCGGCCAACCGAAGTCACGCGACGAATTGAAGGGACACGCGGGGAGAAGGCTCTCATCGGACCGCGGCGGCTGTGCTTGACCCCGGGTGAGGCGACCACGTCGTGGCAGCATTCCGGGCATCCAGAGATTCTGCAGGTTTATCTGCGCCGATCGATTTATCAGAGCGCGGTCAGCGAGATTTACGGTTGCGACGTTTCGGCGGCCGAGCTGGTTCCGCGCTTCGCCATTCACGATCCGCTGCTGGAACAACTGGCGATCGCGATTACCGGGGCGCTGCATGACGGCACGGCCGAGGATGGTCTGTACATCGACGCCATTGCTCACATGATGGCCGCGCATCTGGCGCGCGCGCATTCCACGCGTTCGCGGCCGGTGCGCACGGTTCCGGTGAAGCCGATCGCGGGTTGGAAGATGCGGCGGCTGGTGGATTTCATCGAAGAGAATCTGGACAGCGACCTCACGCTGCATGCAATGGCCGCCGAGGTGGAGATCAGTCCTTTATATCTGGCGCGGGCGTTTAAGGCGGCGGTGGGGCAGTCGCCGCATCAGTATGTGTTGGGACGCCGGATTGAGCGGGCGCGCGAGTTGCTGCGGAATACCAGTATGCCGGTGGTCGATGTTGCGATGGCGGTGGGATTTTCGTCGCAGAGCCATCTGTCGCATTGGTTCCTGCGGCAGGTTGGGGTTTCACCGGCGGCTTATCGCCGCCAGGACCGCCTTTCCGAGCCGCGACCGTGAGGGAGCGATCTTCTCACGCGGCGGGCGGAATATTGAGGCGCCGCTCGACTTCGAGTAATCGATTCTCTATCGCCTCAAGACGCCTGCTGTACTCGCCGTCGTTGTACTCAAACCCCGTAACGCGTTTGCTGCTGTCGTACGTGTAGCTCTGAAACGCTTTGACAATCTCTCTCTGACGTTCAGCAAGACGTTCCACGAGGTCGCAGTGGTGGCGGTTCATAACGTCGCGCAGTTCTTCGAACGAGCGATGCAGCCATTGATTGCTATCAGGCGTTACCGATTGGTTCTTATCCTCCACGCTATTCCTTTTCACTATACGAAATCGCACTAACGCCGCGCGGCGACCAGACTCTCGGATCGGTGCTCTGAAAAAAAGCCAACACGGGAGTTACCACAGCTGCCGCGAGATGGGAAATCCCCGAATCGTTTCCCACGAAAATACGCGCACCGCGCAGGGTGCAGGCCAGTTCGTAAAGATTCTCGATCCGAGTCGCGCCGTCGAGATTTTCTTCTGGGCCGCAAAACCAGCGCACCGGCATGTGCGCCGCGAGCCGTTCCGCCGCGCGCTCGAATGCAGCCATCGGCGCGCGCTTAGCCGGGCTGCTCGCAAAGGGATGGATTGCCGCGAATATCCTGTCGACAGCGGGGCAGTCGATCCTCGGAAATCGGGAGGGCATCCCCGCTCCCAGTTCCCGCGCCTGGCGGTTGTAGAAATCGATCGCGTGCTCCCGGCCATCCGGCAGCGCAGGCAGGAAAGTAAACGGCAGACCCAGATCCCGCACCAGTTCGCGGAACTCGGGCCGAGCGCTTCCATACCACGAAATCACCGAATCGAAATCGCGCAGCCGGGCGATCACATGCGCCACATGCGCCGAGGGCAGCAAACCCAGCCCGTCCAGCCCCGATGCGACAATCGATTGCGCGGCGTCCGCGAACCGGGCCAGCGGCGCGTTGCGGTCCGCGCACCAGACTTCCGTATAATCGGCCCGGAGCGCTTGCATCGCGGGCAGGCTCAGGATGAAATCGCCGATCGCGCCCGGCCGAATCAAAAGACGTCGCAAATGAATCCCAATTGTAAGATGGGGATGTCCACACCCGAATGAGCACAGTCTCCGCAATTCAGTTTGCGCCCCGTACTTCGCATACCGTGATCGGAAACGTCGGCAATACCCCGCTGATAAGGCTTTCGAAAATCGCCGCGGATTATCCCGGCATCGAAGTCTACGCCAAAGCCGAATACTTCAATCCCGGCGGTTCCGTCAAGGACCGGCCGGCGCTGAACATCATCCTCGAAGGCGAACGGTCGGGCAAGCTGACGCACGATAAGATTCTGATCGACGCCACCAGCGGCAACACGGGCATCGCGTATGCCATGGTCTGCGCCGCCCGCGACTACAAGGTGAAGCTCTGCCTGCCCACCAATGCGTCGATCGAGCGCAAACGTATCCTGAAAGCCTACGGCGCAGAGCTGGTTCTGACGCCCGCCGACGAAGGCTCCGACGGCGCCATCCGCAAGGTGCGCGAGATCTACGCCGCCGATCCGGACCGCTATTTCTACGCCGACCAGTACAACAACGACGCCAACTGGCGCGCGCATTTTGAAACCACCGGCCGCGAAATCATCG
The DNA here is from genome assembly GCA_030036985.1 of Bryobacteraceae bacterium. Lineage (GTDB taxonomy): Bacteria > Acidobacteriota > Terriglobia > Bryobacterales > Bryobacteraceae > BOG-234. The sequence goes on along the minus strand of JASHSD010000563.1, from coordinate 5,520 downwards.
AACAGACCGAGGGCCGCATCACGCATTTCGTAACGCTGCTCGGCACCAGCGGCACGTTTACCGGCAATGCGCGGCGGCTGCGCAACGAGCTGCCGCACGTGGAATGCATTTCGGCGCAGCCATCCACCGGGTTCCACGGCATCGAAGGCACCAAGCACATGCCCTCCTCGATCGTGCCCGGCATCTACGACCCGAAACTCGCGGACCGCAACATCTGGATCGATACCGAAGACTGCCACCGCATGGTGAAGCGACTCGCGCGCGAGGAGGGTCTGCTGGTGGGAATTTCGAGCGGCGGGAATGCGGTCGCGGCTTTGAGCGTCGCCAAGGAACTCAAGGCGCAGGGCCGCGAAGGCGTCATCGTGACCATCTTCTGCGACAGCGCCGACAAATACCTGAGCGAACATTTCTGGGACGAAGACTAAGATGATCAGGATCGACCGCGGCCCCTGGCGCGAGATGGTGAACCACGCCCAGGCCGTTTATCCGAACGAATGCTGCGGCGCCATGATCGGCGCGATCGACGGCGACCAAAAGACCGTCAGCCATGCCATCGCGCTCGATAACGTTTCCGCCGGCTCGCAGGCTGCGCGCTACGAGCTGCGTCCCGAGGACCTGCTGCGCGCCGACCGCGAAGCCCGCGGCCGCAAGCTCGATCTCATCGGGATCTATCATTCCCATCCCGACTGCGGCGCGTATTTCTCCGAAACCGATTTGAAGAACTCCTGTCCGTGGTACTCGTTCGTCGTGCTTTCGATTCAGAACGGGCGTTTCGATCACGCCAACAGCTGGCTGCCCAACGCCGAACAAACCCAGGCAGAGAAAGAGGAACTGATATGGCCCGAATCATGATCCCGACGGCGCTGCGGCAATTCGCCGACAAACAGGATACCGTCGATCTTCCCGGAAGCACCGTGGGGGAAGTGCTCACCGCATTGACCGCGCGCTTCCCCGATCTGAAGAAGCATCTCTATACGGACGAAGGCAAACTGCGGAGTTTCGTCAACGTTTATCTCAACGACGAAGATATCCGCTATATGAAAAAGGATGCGACTCCGGTGAACGATCCCGACACGCTTTCGATCGTTCCCAGCATTGCAGGTGGTAAAAGTGCCCGAAGAAGTTAATCTCTCGAAAGAAGAAATCCTAAGATACAGCCGGCACCTTATCATGCCCGAAGTTGGCATGGAAGGCCAGCTGAAGCTGAAGCAGGCGAAAGTGCTGCTGGTGGGAACCGGCGGATTGGGCGCGCCGCTCGGCATGTATCTCGCCGCTGCTGGCGTGGGCCGCATCGGGCTGGTCGATTTCGACGTGGTCGATTTCACCAACCTGCAGCGCCAGGTGATCCACGGGACGAAGGATGTCGGTAAGAAGAAGCTCGATTCGGCAATCGAGACGATGAGCGACATCAATCCTTATGTCAAGCTCGATCGACACGAAGTCGCGCTCACCAGCGAGAACGCGCTCGAGATCATTCGGGATTACGACATCGTGGTCGACGGCACCGATAACTTTCCTACTCGTTATCTGGTGAACGATGCCTGCGTGCTGCTGAATAAGCCGAATGTCTATGGCTCGATCTTCCGCTTCGAGGGTCAGGCCACCGTGTTCGCTTATGAAGGCGGACCCTGCTACCGTTGCCTCTATCCCGAGCCTCCGCCTCCAGGTCTGGTTCCGAGTTGCGCCGAGGGCGGAGTGCTCGGCATTCTTCCGGGAGTGATCGGTCTCATCCAGGCCACTGAAACCGTGAAGCTGATTCTGGGGATCGGACAGCCTCTGGTCGGGCGCCTTTTGCTTTACGACGCGCTGGGGATGAAGTTCCGCGAATTGAAGCTGCGGAAGAATCCCGAGTGCCCGATGTGCGGCGAGCATCGCACAATCACGCAGTTAATCGATTATCAGGAGTTTTGTGGAATGCCGCATCAGGAAGGTCCGCAAGAGCCGGTCTACGACACCAGCGACATCGAGCCGGCGGAAGTCAAAGCCAAGCAGGATCGCGGGGATAAGTTCACGCTCGTCGACGTGCGCGAGGTGCACGAGTTTCAGATCTGCCGGATTCCCGGCTCGACTCTGATCCCGCTGGGCGAGTTGCAGAAGCGGCTCAATGAGCTGGACCCGGAAAGCGAAATCGTTGCCCACTGCAAGATGGGCGGACGCAGCGCCAAAGCCGTCGATTTCCTGAAGCAGCAGGGTTATAAAAAGGTCCGCAATATGAAAGGCGGCATTCTGGCCTGGAGCGATAAGGTCGACCCGACTGTTCCTAAGTACTGAAAGCAGCGCCCGCGCATCCAACCAGCATGAAAACGATTACGCTGGAAGAGCATTACGCGACACCCGGATTCCTCAACGGGCCAGGCCGCGACTTCGTCCAACGCGCCACGAGCGCGGGCAACCGGATGAAGGAGATCCTCGCCCGCGTCCGCGACGTCGGCGAAGCACGCATCGCGGAGATGGACGCCGCCGGGATCGATGTGCAGGTGCTGTCGCTCAATTCGCCGGGCGTCGAGCAGTTGGCTGGCGACGATGCCTCCGTCCTTGCGCGCGAAGCCAACGATTTTGTAATCGACGCGGTGAAGCGCCATCCGAAGCGATTCGCCGGATTCGCGGCTTTGCCGATCGCGGAGCCGCTCAAGGCCGTTGACGAACTCGAGCGCGCTGTCGGCGAGTATGGCTTCAAGGGCGCGCTCATCAACGGGCACCATCGAGGCCGTTATCTGGACGATCCGTTCTTCGCGCCGATTCTGGAGCGGGCGGAGGCGCTGGACGTGCCCATCTACGTTCATCCGACGCAGCCGCCGCCCGCGGTGGTCGAGGCGTCCTACTCAGGCTTCTCACCGGAGGTGTCGTTCATGTTCGCCAATGCGGGCTGGGGCTGGCACATCGAAACCGGCGTTCATGTGCTGCGCATGGTTCTCGGCGGCGTCTTCCAACGCTTTCCGAAACTACAGGTCATCGTCGGCCATATGGGCGAGGCGCTGCCGTTCATGCTGTCGAGAACGGATATCATGGCGCCCGAGATGACCGGTCTCCAGCGGCCGATCAGCGCGTATCTGCGGGAGAACGTCCACTACACCTTCAGCGGTTTCAATTTCACGGCGACCTTCCTCGATCTGCTGCTGCAGGTGGGCGTGGACCGGATCATGTTCTCCGCCGATTACCCGTACGGGTCGATGGCGCAGGCGCGGGCGTTCCTCGATCGTTTGCCGGTGAGCACGGCGGACCGCGAACGGATCGCGCATGGGAATGCCGAACGGCTGCTGCGGATGTGACTTATCCTGAAGACATGGAAGCAGCGAAAATGGTTGGTCGTTATCTGGATGAGGATGCCCGTTTTCTCGCTGCCGTGGAAAAGGGAATTACCGCCGCCGAGCGTGGCGAATTCATTGAAGAGGAAGAAATGGACGCACGGCTTGAAGCGATGTTCAAGCCCTGATGCGGCTTCAACAGAATTATCCGCAATTTGCCGAATCGACCGTACGCTCTATTTATCAGCGCATCCGTTCACTCCGCGCCGCGCCGTACCGAAGAAAGGAGGCCTGTGAGATGAGTCTTGAAATCCACAAGCCCGAACTGGTACAGCGCGTGACCGCGCTCATTCAGACCGGCCGGTTTCACAACGCCGACGAGGTAATCGAGAAAGCGCTCGACGCCCTCGAAGAGCGCGCAGCCGCCGCGCCGGCGAGTGCAACCGGCGCCGTGGTGCTGGCGGCATTACAGGCGAGACCTTATCCAAAGATCGATCTGACTCCGCCGCGCGTGCGGCTTACCAATGTGCGGGATGTCGCGCTCTGAGGCATGGCTGCTGGATACCAAGTGCGGGACTTCCTCGGCGGTTTCCCTCTACACTGAAGACATGGAAGTCGATCTCACGCCCGAGCAGCAATTGCAGCTGATTCAGATTGCCGGCAAAATCGGGACCGCTCCCGAACGGCTGGTAGCGAACGTGGTGGCTCGTTTTCTCGACCAGGAAGCTCGCCTTTGGGCTGCCGGGCAAAACGGTATCGGAGCCGGCGGTCAAGCCTTTTTCGCCGCGAAAACGATCACCCAACTGATTGCGGAACAGGGCGTTCAGCCAGTTCAGGACATAGCGGCTCTGTCCGGCGCCATTCCCGACGCAGACCTTGACGAGTTCGTAGCCGACATTTACCGGGACCGGAAGGATTAGCCGGGTTCATGGCCGTCCTGATGGTCGACACGGATGTCTATTCGTATCTCACCGGCAGCAATCCACAAAGGGCCACTCCCTACAAAGAAGCATCTGGCCGGGCACACAATCACGCTTTCGTTCATAACCGTTGGCGAGCAGTATGCCGGCTATCTGAAGCAGATCAGGAAAGGGAATTGGCCGGCGGTGCGTCTGCAAAAGCTTGAAGCCGGGCTGCACTCTGTCGCCATCGTTCCGTATGCCATCGAGGTGTGCCGAACCTTCGGTGACCTCAAGGCAGCGCTCGCAACCGCCGGGCAGAGCGTCTCAACGAACGATCTGTGGATCGCGGCTTGCGCTAAGAGCCACTCGTTAACGCTCGTAACCAACAATCGGAGTCATTTCGCCGCCATTCCGGGTCCGAGCATTATTTCCGAGGCCCCCGGAAAGAAAACGTCCTGACGTTGCGGCGCCGTTTCGCTCGTGTTACCATTCTTTCGTACCCCCAAACGGGCTCAGTGGGAGGTGTGCGCTTTTTCGCGCCACCGTTCGCACCAATGAGGAGATATGGCAAGAAAACCAGGGAAAAAATACCAGGCTGCGGCCAAACAGGTCGAAACGCGCGATTACTCGCTCGCTCAGGCAGTCCCCCTTCTCCAGAAGATCAAATTCGCCAAGTTCGATGAAACGGTCGAGGTCCACATGCGCTTGGGCGTTGACCCTAAGCATGCAGACCAGATGGTGCGCGGCACCGTCATCATGCCGAACGGCCTCGGAAAATCCAAAACCGTCCTCGTGATCGCGAGCGGCGACAAACAGCGCGAAGCCACCGAAGCCGGAGCCGATTTCGTCGGCGGCGACGACATGGTGAACAAGATTCAGTCCGAGAGCTGGACCGCTTTCGATGCCGTCATCGCTACGCCGGACATGATGCGCTCGGTCGGCAAGCTGGGCAAGATCCTCGGGCCGCGCGGCCTTATGCCGAATCCGAAGACCGGCACCGTGACTACTGATGTCGCCAAAGCCGTACAGGAAGTCAAGGCCGGTAAAGTGGAGTTCCGCGTCGACAAAACCGGCATCATCCACGCGCCGATCGGCAAGGCCAGCTTCAAGCCGGAAAAGCTGGTCGAAAACGCCACCAGCCTGATCACGGCGGTTCTGAAGGCCAAGCCCTCGGCCGCGAAAGGCAAGTACGTCAAAAGCACGACGCTGTGCTCCAGCATGGGGCCCGGCATCTCGATCGACGTGGCCGAACTGACCGCGAAGGAAACGGCCTCGCAGGCCTGAGCCTCCGGAGAAACAAATGAAAAACAGGGACGAAAAGAAAAAAGACTTCGAGGAGTTGCGCAAACAGTTCGAGAAAGCCAACAACGTCT
>JASHSD010000562.1 GCA_030036985.1 Bryobacteraceae bacterium | reverse complement strand
CTGATTCTGGTGGCGCAGTTCAGGTCGTTCGTGGATCCCGTGCTGATCATGCTGGCGATCCCGATGAGCGTCAGCGGCGTGCTGGCGACTCTGTTGTTCACGCACACGACAGTCAACGTGATGTCGCTGATCGGGGTGCTGATGCTGGTGGGCATCGCCAATTCGAACAGTATTCTGATCGTCGATTTCGCTCACCGCCTCGAAGAACAGGGCATGTCCGTTCTGGATGCCGTGGTTACTGCGTGCCGGGTTCGCCTGCGCCCGATTCTGATGACTTCTCTGGCCACGATCATCGGCATGGTGCCGATGGCGCTGAAGCTGGGAACGGGATCGGAACAGTATGCGCCGATGGCCCGCGCCATTATCGGCGGGTTGACATCGTCGGTGATCCTGACGGTGTTCATCGTTCCCGCGGCTTATCTGCTGCGGTATCGGAATCGCAAACCGGGGGCGGTGGTCCATGCGTAGGAAGAGTGTGGAAATGTGGGGCGGATTGGCGATCTGCCTGGTCTGTTGGATGAAAAAGCAGAAGCCATCCAACCTCAACCGCCTGGCCGGGATGGGCCTGCAGCCCACGAAGGGTGATGAAATCCCGCGCGAATGCGGGGTCAGGGCTTCGGCCCTGCGGCCGGGCTTTCGCCCGGCGCTTTCAACGCAAACCTTCCGGGCGGCGTGGAGTCTGGGCACATTTCGGGGATCAACAGTGGGATTTCGCGTGGCATTGCGCCGGGCAGAAGCCCGGCGGCAGGGCCGAAGGCCTGACCCCACAGAAAAACCATCGGCATTCCGGAACGCCTGTGGTTTGACTCTTCTGTTTAGCGCGGCGCTTTTCGCGCAGGCGCCGCAGGCGCCCAATCCCACGGCGTCAATTCCGCCAACACCTGTAGCGGCCGCGCCGACGACGCAAACGTTGACTCTCGCGCAGGCGGTGGCGATGGCGATTCAGAATCACCCGAAGTTCATCGAGGCCCAGAACGAAGAAGCGGCGGCGGGGCAACGGGTGACCGAAGCCCGCGCGGCTTACTATCCAAACCTGAACGCCGAAATCACCGGCGCGCAGGGCAACTATCCGGGCCGGCTCGGCGCGGGTTCCATCTCCGCGTCCCGCTTGTTCAACCGCGAGGGGCAGGGGTTGGTCGTCAATCAGCTGGTTACCGACTTCGGCCGCACCCCAAGCCTGGTGGCCAACTCCAGGCTTCTGCTTCAGGCATCGGCGCAGTCGACGCTCGCGACACGCTACGACGTGACCCTGGGCGTCAATGAGGCGTATTTCGGCGTGTTGGAGTCGCAGGCGCTGGTGCAGGTGGCGCAGGAGACGGTATCGACGCGCCAGACGCTCGACGAACAGGTTACCGCTCTGGGCAAGGCGCAGCTCAAGTCGCAGGTGGACGTGAGCTTCGCGGACGTCAATCTCTCCGAAGCCCAACTGGCGCTGATTCGGGCGAGGGACAACCTGCAGCAGTCGTTTGTGGATCTGGGCCGGGCGCTCGGGCTGGATGCAGCTCCCGTGCAGTACAAGCTGGCGGAGACCGTTCCGCCGGGAGCGCCGCCGCCTTCGGTGGATCAACTGGTCGCGGATGCCGTTCAGAACCGGCCCGAACTCTCCGATCTGCGCTTGATGTATCAGGCGGCGCAGAAGTTCGAAGCGGCCGAGCGCGATCTGAAGCGGCCCAACATCAATCTGGTTGCGTTGGGAGGCGCGGTGCCGTATCTGAACGAGGTTCCGGCGCCGCCGGTGGGATACGAAGGCGTAGCCGTCAATATCGAGATTCCGATATTCAACGGCCATTTGTTCACGGCGCGGGAGAAGGCCGCGCTCGACGAATCGCTCGCGGCCAATCAGCGGTTGCGGAATATGCTGCAGCAGGTGGAACACGATGTCCGCGCCGCCTGGCTTGCGGCGAACACGGCGTACCAGCGGATTCCGGTCACCGTGCAGATGGTGAGCCAGGCGCAACTGGCGCAGGACCTGGCGCAGGGGCGTTATGACCTCGGTCTGGCGTCCATTGTCGAATTGACGCAGGCGCAGTTGAACCTGACGCAGGCGCAGATTGAAAATGTCAGCGCCCGGTACGAGTACGACAGCGCTTACTCGTCGCTGCAGTACACCATCGGCGCCCTGCGGTAATGCGCAGCTCGTGAACGCGACTTCAGGACGTGTCACCGAATAACCCAATCCGTTTGCGAAAAACCGCTTGCTTGCGCGCGCGGCTCGGAACGGGGTTCTGAGCCACGACCGCAAGGGAGTGGTTGAACATGTCCGAACCGTAAACCGTCGGATACAGTTGGGGAATGGCGAGCGACAGGGCGGCGAACGATCCGGGATATCGTGACGCGATTCAACGGCAGGTGGAGAAACTGCTGCGCAGTACGCCATACCACAGCCTCGAATTACCGGATGGAACGGTTGTTCCGGGGCTGATTGGGGTAGACGCGCTGCGGCAACGAATCGAATCCTTCCCCATCCCCGCGTCGCTGAAAGGTTGCCGCGTACTCGACGTGGGCGCGGCATCGGGCTGGAACTCCTTCGAAATGGTCGCCCGCGGGGCGTCTGTCACCGCGGTCGACTGCGTGGCGTTCGAGGAATTCCGGTCGGCACAGCCGTTGATCGCTCCGGATATCGATTACCGGATACTCGATGTCGACGAACTTTCCCCCGAAAATATCGGATGCTTCGATTACGTGTTGTTCCTGGGAGTGCTCTATCATCTGCGGCATCCGTTGCTGTCGCTCGAAAAGATCTGCGCATTGACCAGAACGGCCGCATTCGTCGAATCGTTCGTGTCCGATCCGGTCGATGGTATGAGCGACGCCTGCATCATGGAGTTCTATGAGACCGACGAACTCGGCGGTCAGATCGATAACTGGCACGGACCGACGGCGAAATGCCTGATGGCGCTTTGCCGGTCGGCGGGATTCGTGCGCGCGCGGCTGGAGTACGTTTCGGCAAGGCGGGCCGGCGTAACCTGCTATCGGCACTGGGAGCCGGAACCCGCAACGCCGGGAGCGGATCCCGTCCGGCTTTTTTCCGCCGTCAACAACCGAACCAACGACAACCGCTTTCATCCCGGCAAAGACGAATACCTGTGCATCTATTTCCGCTCGCCGGAACCTACGCTTGTGCGCGAGGACATTCGGATCGAGGTGGATGGCTACGGCGTCAATGCGCTGTTCGTCGCGCATCGGAAGGGCGACGAATGGCAGGTCAACGCGCGCCTTCCTCCAGGCATCGCCCGAGGCGCCCATTGGGTGCGGCTGCGGACGAGAGTTTCGCGGTTCGACAATTCGTACCGGATCACGGTCGCGGATTCGGACACAGCGCTGGAGCCGCCCACAAACGTGTTGTCGGCGGCAGACGGCGATACGGCCATTTCGGTCCGGAGCATCGAGAACAGCCTCGACCGCACGCAAACCTTTCACGGTTACCAGACGGAGCGCGTTTGTTGCCGCTTCTCAGCCCGCGTCAGGACGCTTGACCGGCACGAAGTTGAGGCTGCTCTCGACGATCGCGCCGCGGCTGTTTTATTCCTGACCGATCTTGGCGACGATACCTGGGAAGCGAATATCCTGCTTCCGCCAGGCCTGAGCCGCGGAAAGCATCGGCTGCGCCTTCGGGCGCGCGGCGGCGAGTGGAGCGAGGGCGTCGAACTGAT